>CAYSSW010000015.1:36621-38645 GCA_964434005.1 uncultured Methanospirillum sp. | reverse complement strand
AGTGGGGAGGAAATTGTAATAACTCTGTAACCTATAGAACCTGAAGATTTAGGATAAAATTGAGCCTTTATTGAGATCATCATTAGGATCATTGAGATGGAAACTAATGAAGATCTGGAATATGTAAATTAAAATTCTGAAAAAGTCATTAGTTTCATGGAACTAAAAGGAGTAAATAAAATTCTTATACTCAAAAATCTACCAGCCAAGTATCGGCTTAAGGGATCTTCGAATTACCTGAAATGAGGCAGACACAAACAAAATCTTCAAAATGGTTTATTTACTTGATTTGATATCATCAATTCGGTTTTTTGTAAATAATCGGGTGATATCATGATATTTGATGGAAAAAAGTACAACAGTCAAATACAGTTATCGATAAAATTCTTTAAAATCGCAATAATGAAGAACTTATCATGTATCTGAATCAAAATGACAGAGTTAGGTTATAAATAAATACAATATGTGCTTATATCCTTTTTTACATATAATGAGATCTATTATACGCATTAAAAAGATAAACGACAAGGAGTACTGGTATGAAGATACTCCATATTATGATAAAGAAAAAAAGCAAATTCGTCATAAATCAAAATATCTTGGCAAAAATATCGATGGTAAACCGGTAAAGGTTCGGGATGCTGATATGGTACCCATACAAATATCAGAATCTTCTGTACCAAAAACTGCATACACACATGGAAACCTTTTACCTCTTCAAACAATAACACAGGAACTTTCAATACAAGCAACACTTGAAGAATTGTTAACTGAAACTGATACCTTATTGACTCTTGTTTATAATCGAATAATTCGACCCACAGCCATGACAAATGTCAAATCATGGTATGAAGGATCATCATTATTTTTTAAACAACGATAAATTATCCTTAAGCAGTAAACAAATTAGCGAATTCTTATCAGAACTTGGTAAAAGTAAAATTCCTGAAGATTTATGACTCTTTTTACCTCTCTGGTCGAACCAGATGTAACATTACTTTATGATATTACAAGTCTATCGCGTTCAGCAAAACTACTATCATTGCTTGAACCTGAAAATAATCATGTTGATGGTTTATCTCAAATTAACTTTTCATTGGTAATAGATGAGGAAAAAGGTATTCCAATTCGATATGACATATATACCGGCGGAATAGCGGATATTTCCACACTAAAAATAACTGTTCAACGATTAATAGATGCCGGAGCACAAAAAATCAGATTGGTAATGGATAGAGAATTCTTCTCTCAAACTACGCTTGCTGAACTGATTGACAGCCAGATACCATTCATAATTCCTGCCTCCTTTCAATTTTCTTCAGTCAAAGAATTATTGAATAAGTCTCAATCAAAAGTTAAATCTGGAGAATATTTGCACAAGTTGAATGACAATTCTATTTTTGCAATGCCAGTGACTCTTGATCATATGCTTGATCCTGATGACAATCCAGGGGTTTTGTATGTGAAAGGTTATTGTTATTATGATCCAGAGAGGGAACAGGAAGAACGAAAGTCAATTTATATCCAATTATCCAGAGCAGTAGAAAAACTTCAAAATAGTTCTTCAAAGAACTGGAAACAACCTGAAACTGTTGCTCGTGAAGTCAGCAGAGGGTTTTACAAATATATCGACTGGAATTTTCTGGACGGAAAATTTAGTGTTTTAATTAAGCAAAAAGCGATAACTCAAAGGTTAAATCGGATGGGAAAATTCATACTTTTTTATAATGGAGAAATGAACGGATGGAGTGTTTAACACAACATCACCAAAGAGATGAAGTGGAGAAATGTTTCGTAAGGATTAAAAAAGATTTAGACGTTTTGCCAATGAATGTGAAAACAGAGTCCACAATACGGGGATATCTATTTATGGTATTCATTGCTCTGATTATTCAGATGAGGCTAGATACTCTCATGAAAGAAAATGAATTATTAGAGAAGTATTCCATGGAAGAACTCCTTCTTGAACTTGAAAAAAAAACCTTATTGAACTATCATCTGGCGAAATTTTGTTATCGGAGATT
>CAYSSW010000015.1:30151-36611 GCA_964434005.1 uncultured Methanospirillum sp. | reverse complement strand
TAGGGAAATATTGGAGGTTTTTAACATATGCGCCTAAATGCACTGGAGTCGATGATATTATTACTACATTTATGATATTTCCGCCAGATGGATAATCAGATGCTCTTGCAAACTCTTTTTCCTCTTTCATCAAATTTATACAGCCTTAAACAGATCACTCTTCAATAATTGTTACATAGGCTATACTCTTTACAATTAACAATATCCTGCATTATATATCAGATTTGAGTTCTGATGTATTAGAATAATAATTCTTCATATGACAATCGACTATTTTACAGATATGAGGATAATTATTACAGATATAATTTAAAAAAGGAGAAGTAACCAACTTTCATTTTAAATAATACCAGATTTAATAGTTTTACAAATATAAAACTTATGATCTCATTTTTATTTGACAGGTATCCTTATAATCAAAAAGTAAAGCTTAGATATGGAAAAACCCTTTCTTCAGGTGGCTCTTGATCTGGTTGAACTTGAAAGAGCGGTTCAAATTGCCGGTAAGGCCCTATCTGGAGGTGCCGACTGGATTGAGGTGGGTACTCCTCTTATTAAAAGTGAAGGTATGTCTGCCGTTACAAGGCTAAAGTCGGCATATCCTGATAATGTTATTGTTGCTGATATGAAGATAGCAGATACCGGCGCAATAGAAGTAGAGATGGCTGCAAAAGCTGGTGCTGATATTGTTTGTGTACTTGCAGCAGCTGATGATGCAGTAATATTAGAAGCAGTCAGAGCAGCATCAAAATATGGTGTGAAGATTATGGGCGATCTTTTATCTGTCGCTGATCCTGCTACAAGAGCAAAAGAACTTGAGGCCATGGGAGTTGATTATCTTGTGATGCATGTAGGAATTGATCAACAGATGACCGGCCGTGAAGTCTCTGATTCTCTCCCATCAGTAGTAGATGCCGTCGGGATTCCAGTAGCTGCTGCCGGTGGTCTTAATGCTAAAAAGGCATCCGATGCTGTTGCTATCGGTGCTTCTATAGTCATTGCCGGTGGGTCAATTATTCGGGCTTTTGATGTAAAAGAGGCCTCAAAAAATATCCGGGATGCAATTGATAATCCAAGATTAAATTCTGTTGCAAAGCCTGATTTAGATTCACAGATCTATTCTATTTTAAGTGAGGTTTCTGCTCCAAATGTTACAGATGCTATGCATAGAAAAGGTTCAATGTCTGGTATTTTCTCATTAAATCCAGGAAATAAAGCTATTGGAAAGGCGATTACTGTCCAGACCTTTAGCGGGGATTTTGCAAAGACTGTCGAGGCAATTGATCTTGCCGGTAAGGGAGAGGTGCTTGTTATTAATAATGATCACTGTAATACGATTTCTCCCTGGGGTGAACTTGCAACTCATAGTGCAAAGAATAATGGGATTGAAGGAGTTGTTATTGATGGACCTGCAAGAGATGTTGATGAGATTCGGAATATGAATTATCCTTTATGGTGTACAGGGATGGTTCCAAATGCTGGTGAACCCAAAGGATTTGGAGAGATTGGATCTGAAATCTCTTGTTGTGGACAGAGGGTCAGAACCGGTGATTGGATTATTGCCGATGATAGCGGGGTTGTTGTTATTCCCAAAGAGTCAGCATATGAGATTGCAAGACGGGCTTTGATGGTAAAAGAAAATGAGATTCGAGTTCGTGCAGAGATTGCCGGCGGGAAAACACTTGCAGAGGTTATGAATCTTCTTCGTTGGGAGAAGAAATAGAAAGGTTTTGATCATTTACTTTTCCATTTTTTTCCTGTCGTTCATCAATTAACTGTGGTATAGTCAATATTATCCATACAGCCTATTACTTCCTCTTATATCTGATAGTATGTGGATTTATGGATGAATAAAAGCAAAATTTGCTTTTATTCTATTTTTAAATGACAATCGGATATTATATTCAAATTGTAATTGATATAAATTCTTGATTGGTAATTATCAACGGATATATTATTTGATTAAATATATAAAAAGTATAGAGAGGAGAGGTAAGTTAAAATTAAGTTCATACTCAAAGTGACAAACATGAATTTATTCTTTAATTACTAAAGATCTTTCGCCAATAGTGGCTTGATATTGCTTTCTTTTTTGTCCCTCCAAGATGTGACAGGGTATTAATAGATCTTTCTTACAACCATTCTGATTTGCTAATGCTTTTACATTATATGACCTGATTGATTTACTCTCACCCGGATAACAGAATAGTCATACCTCCGGATATTATCTGAAAATATTAACTTTTTTTATCCCCGGTTGTATCAAAAATGAAAAAAATCTTACTAACAACTGTAAATTTCTTACGAACTAATTCTAAAAAACTCCACCAATTCATTTTATTGCCAAAAATATGTTACACAGGTTTTTTAGTCATAAAAACAATTCTTATATATGTCTGATAAATCCAATGCATGTTGCCCTGAGTTTAACCCTGAACCATGGGATAAAAAAACATTTGTATGGGAGAACAAACACTTCATTAAAGATTCAGTCTGGTGCTTTTTTTATTATCCATTGAACATCGGAAGTGTAATTGGAAAAATTGACAAAAAGTTAAAGTCTGCCGGTATTGAGAACAATGATTTCATGTGTCTCTCTGATCATGTCTCTAAATGGAAGATGGATATTTATATCGCAGTAGATAAAGAAGTGCCTGATGCAGAAAATGTAACATTCTCCGGAAAGGTTCTTTCAAAAGTCTATGAAGGAGATTATAAAGAGATCAGTAAGTGGACAGAAGATTTCTATAACTATGCAAAAGAAGAGAATTTCACCATAAAAAAACTCTTCATGTGGTATACAGTCTGTCCAAAGTGTGCAAAGATCTATGGTAAAAACCACATCGTCTTCTTAGCGAAATCTGACTGAAAAATGTACCTGATAATGACCATCGGCACAGGGATTGGCACAAATCCTGATGATGCAAAGGACCGACTGATTAGCACCTGCCGGTACATTATCAACTTTTTTAAACCAGAAAAAATCTTTTACATCTGTTCTAATGAAAGCCGACCGATGGTTTCACTTATCACCGGTGAGGAATCGGGAATATGCCTGATAGAAGAGCCTGATAATTTTAATCAGTGTTTTGAGGTGATTTATGGTGTAGCATCTCTATATTCAGACCATGAAGTAATTATCAATGCAAGTTCAGGTACTCGTGCAATGACAATGGCAGCTTCAATTGTCTCATTCCTTACAAAGAATCATCTGACATACGTAACCGGTAAAAAGGAAGCCGGGATTATTATGCCCGGAACTGAACAGATGAAAGAACTTGCATTATATGCAGCTCATGACCGCTTAAAACTTCAGGCTGCAATTGAACTATTTAATGCCAATCATTATGGAAGTGCACTTCGTCAGCTATCTGGTATTACCACACTTCCTGAAGAGCAGGGAATCTACTATGGAATCTTTTCGGCATACTGGTACTGGGACAGATTAAATTATAAAAAGGCTTTTGAGTATCTCTCAAATGTTCCTGATATCAATGAGATGATTGTAGAAAACCGCGAATTTTTAGAGACTCTTCTTTACCTTGACAGCGCTGATGATGGAAATTATTCTAAAACAAAACGAATGACATTTCGGCAGAAAAAGTATACATACATCCTTTTAGATCTATTAAATAATGCAACAAGAAGAACTGAAGGTGAACATTATGATGATGCCGTTGCAAGGCTTTACCGTGTCGTTGAACTATTGTCACAGGTTCTTCTTCTCAGTTATGGCATTGATGATAACGAAGAGAAAATAAGACTTTCATCTCTTAAACCCTTACTCAACAGAAAAAAATTTTCATTATATGTAAGAAGAGCAGACAACAAGGGTATTTTAAGAATAGGTCTTTTCGGAAAATTCCAGTTACTTGAGGATCTGGGATTATCTGGTGCAGGAGAGTGGTACCAGCGATTGTCAGGTTATTTATCAATGAGAAATGTTTCTATTCTTGCACATGGAATGACTCCTGCATCAGGAGAAATGGCACATGCGATGCTTAAGGAAGTGAATGAAGTTATTACCGAATCCTGCCGGGGAATTGATCTTCCACTTTCAACAATTGGCGTTGCTGCACAGTTTGCACGACTTTAAACTCTATACATAAATATCCAGAGACCTAAAAGTATTAATGACTAACAGGTTTTGAATTAGAAGATGACAAGTGTTGCAATCATTCCTGCATTTAATGAAGAGTTTACTATAGCAAGTGTGTGCTTTTTAACTGGAAAATATGTTGATAAAGTCATAGTTGTAGATGACGGATCAAACGATAAAACATCAGAACTTGCAGGCATTGCAGGCGCAAAAGTCTATAGATTTTCACATAATCAGGGAAAAGCTGCTGCTGTGATGAAAGGATTACAAGAGGCAATATCAATAAATCCTGATGTTATTGTCATGATTGATGCAGACGGACAGCATAATCCTGCTCAAATACCTCTGCTTATAGAACCTGTTCTAAATGGGGATGCAGATTTTGTCATAGGCTCACGATTTCTTGAAAACACAAATAATGTCCCAAAATTTAGGAGGGTTGGTCAGGTTTTACTTGATCATACAATATGCAGTAAACAAAAATTGACAGATACACAATCTGGATTTCGAAGCTTTGGTAAAGCCTCATATAATCATTTACTAATGATTAGTTCTTATGGATACAATATTGAACTTGATATGATAGAATACCTTCAAAAACAGAACTTAAAGATAATGGAAGTTCCAATACAGGTCAGATATAAAAATCTACCTAACGCTCATAAAAAAAATCCAATAATTCATGGATTTGATGTTGCTACATTTGCATTTGGTTTTATCGGATATAAACGCCCACTCTTGTTATTTGGAATACCAGGTATTATCAGTTTAATTATTGGAGTAATTCTTGGATTTATGGGATTTAATATCTATGATACCACAAAATTATTTCCTATATCATATGCAATGATGAGTGTCCTTTTAATTATCAGCGGTCTTTTGCTACTGATTACTGCATTAATAATAAATGCATTCGATGTAATTATTAAAAAACAATTACACTGAAAAAAATGATAATACAACGTGCATTGATCTTCGTCGCTTCCTGGATTTTGTTAAGTGCATTTAGTCAGATTGTTATGAAAATTGGACTCTCTGTTAATCATTCAGGTCTATCCATAACATCATTTCAGGACATATTTAATCTGATGATCCTTTATAAATATCTCTTTTTAGGCTGTGGAATTTATCTTTTCTCAATGATAGTCTACTTTATTGTACTCACAAAATTTGATATTAGTATAGCAACATCTATAGGCGGAGGGCTGACAATAGTTGTAATCGCTCTTCTTGCATCTCTGCTTCTTGGAGAAACGATCTCACCTCTGACTTGGATTGGAATTATCACCGTTGTTATTGGTGTCAGTATAATAGGAATTAGTTCTAATTAATGAGAGCAGATACGTTTGTTAAAGAAAACATAGTCCCGGCTTCACTCTTTAAGTATCTTGGAATAACAATAGCAATTTTTTTAACAGTCTGTTATTTAATTCCAACACTTGGATATTATGCCGGAATAAATACAATCCATTTTGCATTTATCCTATCGGTTATAATTTCATTGATACCATTATATTGTTATAATATATCAAAAGAGACGAAGATTTTAATTCTGATACTATTTCTAATAATATTTCCAATATCAGGGATTATCACAGTCAACCATTATGATGAAAATTTTGATAGTCTGTATTTTCACCAGCCATTAGTAATCTCCCTGATGAACGGTTATAATCCAGTCAGTTATAACTCTCATTTAATTATTCCTGAAATTGATGCACTTAATTTACCTGAACGCTTCTCTGCAAATGACTATACATTTACCAAAATATATGCTAAATCGCTTCACATTGTCTTTTCTGTCTTTGCATCAGTAACCGGCAATCCAGAATCTGCAAAAGGACTTGCTATTGTTACATTGTTAATGACATTTTCATTTAGTTTTGTTCTCATAAACCGGGCATTTTCTCTTACAAACATAGAAACAATAATTTTAAGCCTCGTTATTGCCCTGTCTCCTGTTGCTATCTGCAACTCTTTATCATTTAGTCTTGACGGAATACTATATCAGTCACTTATTAGTATATCTGCCTTATTAATGCTTTTTTTTATTGATGACGATAAAAACTGCCTATATTGTGCTCTAATTTTAGGAATTTTTTTTGTGAATATTAAACATGCTTCTGCTCTTTTCTATGGAATAACAGTACTTTTCTTCATGATCGCCGTCTTACTCTTTAAAAAAGACCAGTTTATAACAGTAATCAAAATATTAGCAATATTTACATTAATAACTCTTATCTTTAGTTATCATCCATATGTCCAGAACTTTTTCGAATATGGTGAACCAACCGGATTAAATGATCAATATTTAAATTTTTCAGACATACCTGAAAATTTTAAGGAGTTAAACTCATATGA
>CAYSSW010000015.1:0-30141 GCA_964434005.1 uncultured Methanospirillum sp. | reverse complement strand
GAGAAGTTCATATCATCTATCTTTTCAAAAGCAACTAATTCCCCTGAACTCTTTGAGATTAGGCCCCCGTTTCTATTTTCACCAAATGAAATTGGAGAATTTCAGGCATCTCCAAAACTTGGTGGATATGGCCCACTCTTTTCAGGAATACTAATACTATCACTCCTTCTCTTCATAACACAGATTTATGGAATAGCAATAAGAAAACCTTACGAAAGATGGACAGGTCTTTATCTTTACACTCTTATTGGGTTAATATTAAGTATAGAAATTTTTAATCTCTCATGGTATTCAAGATATTTCCCTCAGGGGTTCTTAATACCAATATTATTCTCCCTTCCATATCTAAAAACCGAACACTCTATTCAGATAAGATTAAGGCAGATAATTGTAATTCTATTGATAATAAATCTCATCGTAATTACCGGAGTGTACTTTATTGCAAATACCAACTCTTCATTAAAGACTGATAATGTACTTGATATTATTGAATCAGAGGGTAACTCAGTATATATTAGTGTTGATACAGATCATAACAGTTTTTTGACTTCATTTCTCTATAAACTTATAGAAAATGATGTAGAAATTCACTTTATCAATGAAACTGGCAAGGATATGAAAGAGATCTGGAATCGTGATAATAATATTCATGCATGGATAATTTCTGACGAAAATTATATTCCGGGAACTCTCATAACCTTTGGAACAAAAGGAAATGCTGACAGATATCTGAAAAACGGATGGTTTAAACCGTCAGGCTATGCAAAGTCACTTTATTTAATCCCCGGACTTTATGGTGAAGGACCTGAATCTACATGGACGCTTGGAGATAATTCGACATTACTGATGAAGATTCAAAATCCACCAAATATTACAGTATTATCCTTTAATGCCTCTCCTTATACTGATAATTCTATATCTTATCAAAATGTATCGGTTTTAATAAACGACAACTTGATTGGTGGTAAGACGATCAGCAACGCTACCGAAGTAATCCTTCAAATACCAGACAAACTCTTAATAAACGGGACAAATACAATAACATTTAATCTCCCGGATGCAAAAGTTCCGGGAACTCCGGGTCTTGTAAATGAAGATAGAAAACTTGGAATTGCTATTAATTCTCTCTCTATTAACCCTGGGTCTTTAATTTAAATCTATAAATAATTATCTTCCTTCCTATTGTTATGGTTTTTATTAACAATTAGCAGATACATGTCAGTACATGATCTAAAAATGTTTCAGATTCCAAAAAGACAAAAATCTCAGTTAATGTGAGGTCTTATTAAAAAAATGAGATGTTTGAAGGTCAATACAATTATCATGATATTTCCGTATGTATGTCGTATAACAGGCCAATAACCTGGCTCTAATATCAAAGATGAAGTTGGCATTCTTTTTGTTAAAAAGAATAAGGAATTATCTATAAAATTAATGAAAACCGGTTAGAACTATTATTAATTTAATTAAGGAGAAATATGAAAAAATTTGATCAAATGTCTGCCGAATGTAGGATTAACACATTATTTTTGTCTGCTCTCCAAAGTAATTATTTCATCAGCATATATGCGGGCTAATAATTCATGCATTCCATGCCAATTCTGGATAATAATTTTTCGATGATTGCTCAATTATTCTGAAAAATAGACTCTATTCATTCTTTCATACTGATAGGATCAGTATCAAACTAAAATTATATTAAAAAGTACTCGTATACAAGAAGATAAAATCATTATTCCCGACAGAATTCCAAAAAAGGGGAAGAGACGGGTCTACTTGACCACTATGTATCCTTCTTCTGTCTTGGTATCAGTTCCCTCATCACTTGTAATAGTAAGGGATACTGTATAGTTTCCTGGCACTGAATAGACATGCTCAGGATTTTGATCAAATGAACCGGTGTTATCACCAAACAGCCATGAATATGATGTTGGGAATCCTCCGGATTTGTCTTCAAACTGGACCTTAAGTGGTGCATCTCCAGAAACTGGGTGAGCGGTAAAGTCTGCTACAGGTTCCTGCATGATAATTACTGTATCATATGCATAATCTGTTCCGACATATGGCTTTTCGACCTTATGTGTTACCTGATAAACTCCTGGAGACGTATAAACATGAGTAGTATTCTTACTAATTGCACCCTCTTCACTGTCGCCAAAGTTCCATCCCCATGAAATACCAGTTTCTGCATTCAGTGAACAGTCAGTAAAGTTCACACGAACACCGGATGGAACAGTTCCACCTTCAGGATTACAGGTAAAGCATGCAATAGGCTCATTGGTAACGGTGATATAATTCTCTTTTGTAACTTTTACACCATCAGGAGCCGCTTCATTAATTGCACTTAAACTGATGGTATAATTTCCAACTTCAGTGTAGTAATGAACAGGTTCACGGACATCAGTAATTGTTCCATCTCCAAGATCCCATACCCAGGCTGTCGGGTTATTCTTAGTAAGATCATGGAAACTTACCGGATACATCACAGGAACTCTTGTTCTGTCTGCTGAAAAGTCAGGAATTGGAGGCATTACAAAAATTGCCTCGATTGTGTGATCGTTAACCACACTTTCAAAAGTATAATTACTCTTTCTACCAATAGATTGACCATCAACAAGTAAATCTCTCAAAGCATTTCCAGAATTCGGAATAATTGTAAACTCCTGATTTGCACCACAGTTCACTGTAACATTACCATGGGTTCCATTAGGATTAATAATTCCGCCTTCATTCTCAATTACGCTAATATTGTAGGTTTTTGGTTTAAATACTGCTTCAATTGTATGATCTTTGTGGACATCAGTAAAAGTAAAAGTATATGGACTCTCCCATGAACCTGTGCTTTCACCATCGACCAGCACATCTCCAATTGTATTACATGTATCAGCTGTAATTAAAAACGAGGCTGATCCTCCATCTTCAACCGCCTGAGGTGTTGATGGCTCGATAATACCTCCTTCATTTGCAGATGGAGTTATGGTGAAGGCATTACGAAAAAATGCTACAATATCATGATCCTCAAATACAGTAATATTATACGGACTTACAGGTCCCATTGAAACATTATTATCTGTAATTTCGGATAGTGAATACCCGGATGATTCAGTTGAAACAAAGGAGAAGTTATCTCCATATGATGCAGTCATCTCTCCGGATGGGGAGATGGTTCCACCCGTTTGAGCACTGGCTTTAACAAGATACTCCCCTTTATCAAAGGCAACATGTAAGATACTATCTTTTGTAACATTACATATTGAAATTACAGGTATTGATTCTCCGCCAAGTTCAGAAGTATCCTTTACTCCTTCCCAGTAAGTCTTACTGATATTGATTCTATAACCGGCATCTGGTACAATCTCATAGGTATGAGTGCAGCCAAGATATGGAATCTTATAGGATTCTGCTGGAACACCATTGTCAAGTAACTGACCACCCTCACTTACATCATGAGAAATAGTCACCATTGTTGGTCGGAAAGTTCCGTAAACTGTGTGACTATCGGTCATTGAAGCAAATTTAATCTCATCAAGACCAGGGTATTCTTTTGCATCTACCCATAACTTATCAATCACATAGTCTTCAGCAGGCACAAACTTATAGAGAACACTGTCATTTCCATAATCATAGTAATGAAGGCCTTCATACTCTGCCGGAGTGACATTACCGCCCTTACCAGCAGTTGCATTTACAAATACCTGTTTTACTTTTGAATTAAGAGTAAGGTTTACATCCCCTAAAACATTTGCAAGTTGATATGGACAGTAATCACTATTACACTCAAAAACTTCAGTTGTAGCAGGATATGAACGGTTGATAGTCAGGTTTCCTGCAAGATATTTTGGTGTATCACCAGAGAGCTCAAAGTCATATGAATCTCCGGCAAAGACTGATCTAACACCTGACGGTTCTATCTTTGAATGCTCATCAGATGTTGCAGTAATTGTGTACTGCGATTTACTAAGCTCAATCAGCTTATTCCATTTGGAAGCTCTACCCATAAATAGTGTAGAATCAACGGTAATCGAAACTGAATTGTAAAGTCTCGCCTTTTCAAAGGTAACGTTCACAAGCCTTTCTGACGGAAGTGAAACCCAACATGGAGTGTATGACTCTGAATCAACACCATTAACATATATATGAGCTCCTTTCTCACCATCTATTCCAGAAATCTCATCTACATTTGACTCAAAGTAGACATCAACAAATTCAGGTGTTGCAGTGAGAGTCTTTTCAACTGTATCATCCTTTCCGGCTGTCACATTAAATATAGAACCATCTTTCCAATATCCATCAAGGGAATATGAAGCATAATATAAACCTTGTTGAAGTTCCATTGTAAATGGAGTTGTTCCAACAAATCCATAGGTTAATTTTGATGGAATTGCAGTATTTGCACTGACTTCTTCCTTAATGGCTGCCTCAGCTTCTTCACTTGTACCATTGAAATTATTCATTACTGATTCAATTTTTTCTAATGAAGAAGAACCAATACTATCCATTTTGCCACCAATAAGTAGTACACGTGCCCCTGCAGGATCTGTCTTAAAAGTGATGTCAGCAGAGTCAGGTAATGGAGTCAACGGTGTATATACTTCAGTAACTTCACCGGACTTTATTAATTCCGTGCCAGTGTAATCATAGTAACCGGGCATTGTTATAGTATAATTATACTGACCAGGTGGAAGTGACTCAAGAGATGCAGGAGTTTTACTATAAATTAAACTGTTAACATCTGGATCAACAATTCTTTCTAACTTTAACTCAGCTCCGGGTGGATTAGAATCAATATGTATTGCACCATAGACCGGATTCTTATCACTCAGATTAACTGTTCCAAAATTCTGTGTTTCTCCACCGGCGACAACGGTGAATTTTTCACTCCACCAGGTGGTATACCCATATTTTTTAAGAAAAATACGATACTCACCAGGTTCTACAAAGAACTGCTTTGGAGTGAATCCTTCTGTATCAGAAACATTTAGAGAATCTGCAATATCCGGTGTAGCAGTTGCACTTGTCAGATAAATCTCTGCTTCACTTGGATTTGAATTGATATAAATAACCCCTTTTTCGGGTTCTGCCATAACCCCGCTTGCTATCACAAGGAGGAAAAGCCCTATGATAAGCGGATACCATGCGAATTTTTTCATTGTTTCTTCCCCATACCTTCCAAACTTTGAATTTTCCGGAGGTTAATCCAGGACATAAATCCTCATTATGGATGTTACTCACGAGAGGAGTTAATCAGGGTTATATTTTTCATTACATATATAGATATGTAAATAGATTTCATAGTCTTTTCATTCCTGAAACAGGAAAGAGAAAATACGTGCCTTAAAAAAATGTCCATATAAAAATACTATTTAGTTTTATATAATTGTTTTCATATTTTTAAAAAACTGAAGGACCATGAAGCATATTTTGCTCCTTCATGAAATACTAAAATTCATGAGTCAGGGCAATGTAGATTAAAATAGAAATAGTTTTCATTAATTCCAACACGGAATAATGTATCGCCCGGTAGAGGTCATGACATCCTGCATTTTAATTCCATATACTTTTTCAAGGTTCTCTTCAGTCATTACTTCATCAGGATTTCCAAGACTGACAATATTTCCTTTGTCGATAAGCATCACTCTGTCTGCATAATGATAGGCAAAATTTAGATCATGCACTGCCACGATTACTGATTTACCTTCGGCTGAAAAGGTCTTAATCATAGAAAAAACATCTATCTGATGTTTAATATCAAGAGCACTTGTTGGTTCATCGAAAAGAAAAACCTCTGGTTCCTGTGCAATAGAACGTGCTATAAATACCCTCTGTCTCTCACCGCCTGATAATTCGGTGAGCATCTTCTCAGACATTGAAAAAATATTAAGCATCTCCATAGCACGCTTTACAACCACAAGATCATTTGATGACAGGGACCATTTTACATGAGGTCGTCGTCCAAGGATAACGGCTTCTAACACTGTCGAAGAAGTCAGATATAAAAAATCCTGAGGAACATAACTTATTATCTTTGCAATCTCATTCTTCTCCAGATCTTCATAAGGACGGCCATGAATAGAAAAAAAACCTGAAAATGGATCAATTATTCCGGCAAGAGTCTTGATAAGAGTGCTTTTACCACTCCCATTTGGACCAATAATACAGAGAGTTTCGCCCTTAAACAAAGAAAAAGTTACATCAGAGAGGGCCTGATATTTTCCATAGTAAACGCTTAGAGAATTTACATCGATGATAGAATTCATGTAATCACCCGATGCTTACCCCGGATAATCAAGAACAGGAAGAAGATTCCACCAAGGATATACATGATAACTCCTACCGGAATTTCTACAGGATCCATCACTGTTCTTGCCGCAGTATCTGAAATCAGAAGAATCAACGCCCCGATTAGTGCAGAACACGGAATTAAATACCGGTTGTCATTTCCTACTAACATCCTACCTATATGTGGACCCATTAAGCCTATAAAACCGATAATACCGGTAAATGCCAGGCATGCAGAAGCTGTAAGAGTGGATACAAAAAGACCAGATAATCGAAGAGCGTTTACACGGATTCCAAGATTTTTTGCAACATCATCACCGGCAGAAAGGCCATTTAAATCCCATGATCTACCTTCCAAATATAAAAAACATAAAAACGTTATTGGAGCAACAATCATAATAGCATTCCAGTTTGCCCCCCACATTCCGCCCATAAGCCAGAGAGTTATCTCACGGAGTTTTTCATCATTTGTAAGATATTTTAAGATCATAACTCCGGCGGTGAAGATGTAGCCAATTACAACTCCGGAAAGGATCAGAGTTGCACTTGATGAACCCTTCATCTTTGATATAATATGAATCAGAAGCACAGATAACCAGCCCAGAAGAAATGCTGCAAGAATTATTGTATAGTTCTCATAGGATTTTGGAATAAAGGCTAACAGTGATGATCCAAAAACTATTGCGAGGGCTGCACCAAATGAAGCAGCCGAAGAAAGCCCAAGAGTAAAAGGGCTTACAAGAGGATTTTTTAAAAGTCCCTGCATGACACAGCCTGCAATTGCAAGGCTTACCCCGGTCAGGATTGCAAGAATTGCCCGGGGCATTCTAAAATCGATTACAATTATCTTTTCAATTGTGCCATCAAGCAATTCCGGAGAAAATATCAGATTTTTAAGTACCAAAAATACCTCACTATATTCAAGTTGGTATGAGCCGGCGGTAAGAGCAAATATAAATGCACAGATGAGAAAAAAAAGAAGTATTAATAGAAGAATGATGCTTCGCTTTTTTTCATGACAATATAATGGTAGAGGATTGTTATTCTTATCAGGCATTGTAGTCTTATCTATAGAATCTGCCTTATTAATTAATACAATCTTTTGTTTTATTCATAACAGAAAAAAAACATAATTAGTTTATAATTATAGTTTTGCGACCAGATTACGAAGTACATCGTCTGGTTTCTCTGCTTTTACTACACTTGAAGCAAGTAAAACACCGCTGCATCCAAGATCAATTGCAGTCTTCACACAATTTCCACAATGAATTCCTGCACCAGCAAGCACTTTCATATCCGGAATAACAGACTTTGCAGCTTCTACCGATGCAGTAATAATTTCCGGGTTTGCCTGTGCAACAGATACTTGTCCGCCAATGAGTTCTGGTGGTTCAATTGCAACATAATCCGGATTAAAAGTAGAAACTGCTTTTGTGGTTGAAACATTATTTGAACAGATAATACTAAGCATTCCGGCGTTCTTCAAAGAAGATACAACAGAGTCAATATCAGCAACTGTTAATCTAAACTCTGAATGGTTTACAAGTGATCCAATTGCCCCAGCTGATTTTGCAGCAACTACCGGGATGCTACCAGTATGAGCACCTGGATTAAACGGGGATACGTGCTGGGCAAAAACCGGAATAGAGTAATGATGACTGATTGGATGGATGTCAGGATACATTGGTGCAAGTCCAATCGAAATTCCTGATTCTTCAGAGACTACCTCTGCGGCTTGTGCAATTCCATGTGCACCACTTCCAATGGATTCAGCGTAACTTTTCAGATTAATTAAGATCAAAGGTGTATCAGATAATTTTTTCATACCTGATTATTTGAATAATAAATAAAAAGAGTTGACGGTAGGACCGCTTATCTATAAGATCATGAAAGAGCTATCGTCTCATTAACTGGAGCAGGAGTATTATCAGCCGCCATAGCAGTTATATTGCTTGGCATGCCGATTCCTAAATCAAGAGCACTGCTGGTTCCTGGCTGGAATGGAGCTGACTCTGCGGTTAATACGCCATTAATCTTAAAGGCAATCTGGGGAACACCATTTGCAAAGTCATTTTCACCAGACATAACAATGAGACGCTCATCAAATGTTCCGGTTCCACCATAGACACCAGGGGTCACCACAGTTATACTACCACGTTCTGTATCATTTACAAAAGCAGTAATAATTGTCCCTACAGGCGCAGGAGCGCCTGATAACGATACATTTCCATAGAATTCACATGGAAGTTGAGGTGAAGCTGCTGATCCTGCTAGTATACATAATGATACAATCAGCATAGCAGCAATAAATTTACTTAAATTAGACATAAAACTCACTATAAATAATAATGTTGTTAGAGAAATTAAATCTCTCTACCAGTCCTCGCAATCTTCAGGAAGTATTACATTCTTAATTTCTGATGCAATGTTGTAGAACTTCTTAAATTCACTACGATCATATGACCGCAGATTCAGACTTGTGATTGAACCTGGAGTGAATGGATAAGTACTCTGCCATTTATCAGATATAGGACTTGTAACTTCTGCCTTATACCAGAATTCATACTCAGAAGGCTTAATCCAGAATGAAATCGGATCAGTCTGATTAATCTTGTCATATGGGACATCAACAATTAGCATCTCATCAGATGGATTACCATACTCTCCGAATTTCACTACTTCCAATGGATTTGTAGGCCCTGTAAGGTCAACTCCTTCAGTAGTTGCCATAACCCTGTCACCTTCACGAAGTGGATATCCATTAAATTCCACCTTACCATAGAATTTCTGTGGCTGCCATGAAGCAGGTGTTGGTGTTGGTGTGACTGCAACCTGTTTTGTCGGTTTATTTCCGACCCAAAGGTTTACTTTTGTAGTCTTTCCTGGATTGAAAGGCACTTCACGGGAGTATATCTCTCCATTCTTGACCCATGCCTGGACATATTTCTGCCATCCGGCATCCATAACCCAAAAGGTCATATTAACAGGATCAGTTATGCATTTACCCTGGACTGATAATTTGTCACCCCAACTGCTGTTTCCACCACCATAATAACCAGTTGAATTTAACTCAAGTGGATTTGCCGGACCTGATACATCATAACCGGCAATTCTTGCTTCAATTTTAGCTCCAACCTTGATATTAGGATCACAGTTTACACATTCACCTGTAATTGATGAGATGTATTCCTCACCAGTTGTGACATGAGCATCTCCATACAGAGTCATTGGAATTGTAGGAACTCCCGGACAATCTGATTCAATCTGAGTTGGAACCGGAATTGGATTAATAATCGTTGGTGGGTTCTTCAAAAGCTCAAGACTTAGCTCTCTTTCAATTCCCGGTTCAAATGGTATACTCTGTAAATAATTACCTTCTTCATCAAGAATGTAAGCCTTGGTCAACTGATTCTGAGCATCCCCTACATAAAATGTAATTGCAGTTCCAGGTTCAACACCCTGAACCTGAAGTTTAGGAGTAAAGGTGCCACCTTTTCCAAAGTATAACTTTGCTGTTGTAATCGGGTTGTTTTCATCAGAAATGTCTTTACCGACAACTCTTGCCTCAACCTGACCACCAGACTGGATAGGAATGCCATACATGAGAACGCTTCCATAGAAAGTCTCAGGAACATATGGAACAGCAATTGGTGTATGCGTTGGAACAGGAGTTGGTTCTACATTTCCAACAGTAATGTAATCTACCTCTGTTTTGGTGTTAAAATCTCCATTACCATTGGCGGTTGTTAGAGAAACGGTATACTTTCCTTCCGCTTCATAAATATGAACCGGATTCTGAATTATATCACCTGTTCCATCACCAAAGTCCCAGGCCCAGATGGTTGGATTTCCAGATGAAAGATCAGTAAAGGAAACAGTCAGAGGAGAATTACCTTTTAGTGTAGAGGCTGAAAAGTCTGTTACCAATCCACCAGTCTCTCCTACATAGATATAATTCTCTCTCTTTAAAGTGTTGTTAAGACCATCATTATTCTTAATTTTTAAGGATACGGTATAATATCCCTTATTTTCATAGATATGAACCGGGTTTTTGACAGAATCTGTCACTCCATCACCAAAGTCCCAGGCCCAGATGGTTGGGTTCCCACTTGACTGATCGATAAATGCTACAGATAGAGGTGCCTGACCAGACTGGGGATCAGCAGTAAAGGCAGCTTTTAATCCCCCTGAATAGGCGTTAATAAAGCCGGCCTTTGTAATTACACTTGATCCGGCAGAGTTAGAGGCAGTAAGTCTTACTGTATAGAGTCCTACATTTGTATATTCATGAGTTGGATTTTGAAGTTTTGATGTGGAACCATCACCAAAGTCCCAGTTCCAGCTAGTAGGTATACCGGTTGAAAGGTCATTAAACTTAACAGAAAGTGGAACCTGACCTGATTGTGGAGAGGCTGAAAAATCAGCCACAATTTCACTCACAGGAGTGATTTTGATGTAATCCTTCTTTGTCGCCGATGCTGAATTGTAAGCATTTGATGCTGTAAGAGTTACTGAATAGTATCCATCAGTTTCATAGACATGTGTTGGATTCTGTCCATCAGAACTTGACCCATCACCAAAATCCCAGTACCATTTTGTCGGAATGCCTGATGACAGATCCCTGAATGAGACAGTTAATGGTGCACTACCAGAGGCAGGAGATCCTGAAAAGTCTACCTTTACAACAGCATCTGCCTCAACAGTTTCATCATTTTGAGAAGTTGCCTCTATCGTAGTTTTCGCACTATCATTGCTCACATTTGAGGAGTCTGATTTACCTCCCGTAATACTTGCAAGGAAATCCTCAACCGGCATCATCATTTCAGGTAGCATTGGTGGCATATCAGAAGGAACAGATGAAACTTCTTCTACTGAATCTTTATTAGATTCTAAGGCAGGAGCACTTGTCTGTTCTTCGATAACATCTGCTACCTGGTTTTCATCAGGAATTATTGTAGGGGCTGATTCAGATGAAGCCTCTGGAGATTCAGCTGATCCGGCACCGGTATTAAGGTTTAACTCAATACTCTGTCCTGAACTAAATTCTGATGTCTGTTTAGCCTGTATACCATTAATCCAGAAGGTCACTGCAGGTGTTCCTGATGAAATATCAGAAGCCTCCACGACCACTTTTAATCGCTGATCAAATGTCCCCGGACCACCATATACTCCTTCCTTTTCCACAACAATTTGCCCACGTTCTTCATCATTAATTTTGGCAACCACAATTGCTCCGACAGGAGCTGGCTGGCCATCAATAAGAACAGTCCCGTAAAATTCACAGGGAAGAGCAGGGGCTGCTGTTGTAAGGGTTACTAAAGAGAAAAGGAGTATTGTAGCCAGAGCCATCTTGGCAGCTACAGATACTGCATTCATTGTTCATCACGCACCGATAGCGGCAAGGGTTCCAGGTTGCTCCATATAGAGCCAGTATCCCTTGGAAGGATACATGTAGGTATCTGCACCCTGACCACCATTTACCATGGTAGACTCCCACTGTTGAGAGGATGAATCATATCCACGGGCATAAATCCAACTGTTTGAGACGGACTTTAAGGTGTCATCTGCCTTTGAAGGTGTGGCTCCGGTAAATCCAATTGCTGCCCATCCGGTTGGAAGGTTTCTTACTACTGGTGTGGATACTGCTGAGTTCTTAAAGGAGAGAATAACAGTGTCCTGGTTTACTGAATAAATCCAGTAACCATATAATGGCTGAATTTCTGTTCCTGAAAGAGCCTGATCCCAGAACTGACCATATGGGTCATATCCCCAGATTGCATGTCCACCGGTTGCAACATCACCAAAGACAACACCAGCTGTGTTTGCTCCGTCAGCAAGAGTTCTTGCGACTGAGACAAAGTTCCAACCAGGATAGAGAGGAATCTCTGTCGGGTCAATAGGAGTGACAGTTGGACTTGGACCTGGCTGTCCGCTGACAACGATGTAATCTTCTATTACCTTGCGGTCAACTTCCTCACCTAATGTGATTGTAAGTGTAACCGTGTAAGTTCCTCCATATGTATAAACATGGGTCGGGTTCCTGACACCAGTTGATGTTGAACCATCACCAAAGTCCCAGAACCAGTTGCTTGGAGATCCTGTGGATTTGTCAGTAAACATAACTTCTAATGGTGCTGCTCCTGATGTTGGAGCTGCACAGAAGTCTGCCTTAATCTTAGGTTCACGAACATTGATGTAATCAGGCTTTGTTGCCATATCTGATACACCATCCTTGTTCATAACTGTCAGAGAGACAGTGTAAACTCCAACATCATTGTATGTATGTGCCGGGTTTCTTTCAGTTGTCTCTGTTAACTTGTTACCATCACCAAAGTCCCATGACCAGACTGAAAGATTCTTTCCGGTGGATTCATCAGTGAACTGAACCTCAAGTGGACGGTTTCCTGATAACGGGTTTGCAGAGAAGGCTGCATGTGGCACACGGTCATCCTGAACACAGAACTGAAGAACAACATATGTGTCGTCTACTTTGCCCTCGTCAAGGAATTCCTTTATTGCAGTTACTGCCTTCTCACCCTGATAGTAACTTGGACCATCTAATGGGAAGAGCTTACTCCATTCTGTTGGGTAAGATGTAACCATCCATACCTGGTTTGGTTCAGGCTTGACACCTGCATCGCCTTCAGCGACCATGTCAAACTTGTGATTATACATCGGGTGCTGGAGAATTACACTGTAACATCCAGGTTTGATTGAACACAGATCAATGTAATTGAGCAGGTTCACTTCAAAGGTATCATCGCCAAAGACAGGTATCTTTGCATTGATGTATTTTTCATTGCCAATCTTTTCTGCACCAAAGATCCACATATTGAGTTCTGCGGTTGCATTGTAATCGCTTCCTGTGTGTGGGAATCCTGTTGCAATTCCAGAGAGTGTGACTGCATCAAGTGAAGTCCAGCTGCATCCGTTTGCACAACATTCAATTGGCTTAACAATTGTTGATGGATCAATTTCTGCAATAATCTCCGGCTTTAAGAGCTCTACATCTAAGAAGGCTGTAACAGCACATGCACAGTCAATACAACATGCATTGATTGGCTGGCTTGATGCATAGATCTTATAATTACCCGGATTAATTGGAACTTCTTCAGTTCTCCAGACATACTCCCATGTTCCATCAGACTTAACAGGAACCTCAATTGCTGTAAACTCGCTTGATTCTTCAACACAGCCAAGTTTAATCATATCAATTCCCGGCTGGACAACATTCTTCTCCGTGTTTGCTTCCTTGAGATACAGGAGATCATTACCACACTTGTTCTGGCACTGGTCACCGGTCATAAACAGGTACACAAACTTCGAATCTGTATTGGTTCCTTTGAAGGTAATATCATTTCCAAGGTAGAATGGAGCAGTTTCAACTGTTTCAATTGTTAATTTGCCCTTCAGTATATCTACTCGTCCATCACCGGTTAAAACCTTGTTGGTGTCTGCATTAATGCTTTGAACATGAATTCTGTATGGACGGTCTGCAAGGACATCATTATCAACCTTAAACTCTACAGTCCTGTATCCTGGTGCCGGGTCGTTATCCCCGTCAGTGTGGATAAGTGCATAGTAGTAGATACCATTTGAAAGTACATCCTTTGCATTTGGCTTGTCATCAGTCGGGACTGCATCTCGGACATATCCACGGCTGCTGCATCCTTCTGCTACAAGAGGTGTTTCTCCAACATTAAATGGTCCGTTTTCAGGATCAAAGACAATGTTTCCTTCAGATACTCCTGATTGATCACTTCTAATCATTGGAGGTCTGTCACATGGAGCTCCAGACATCTTAAGTGTGCAGCATTCCTGAATATCAGTTACAGCCGGATCACACTCCATGATTGTAATAATATAATCTGTATCAGCCCTTCCACCAATTGTTACAAAGAATGAATTTCCTCTGGTAATTGATGGAACATCAATTTCAACACTAATACCTTCATCTACAAGATTTGCAGAGAGGACTGATGTGTGTGTCTTTCCAGTTGAATCAACCGGATAGTTCTTGTTGATATTATTGAGGGTTGCTACTCCATAGAATTCATAAAGCCCGTTTGGATAAAGTCTGTTTCCATCAGAGGAGAGATAACCTGTACTCCATTCGGATGCTTTATTGTCATTTTGTGGCCAGAACCAGATGTTCTGGTTGACAACAAGGTTTGTTAATGGAATTTCTGCTGAAGTTTCATTTAAAAGACCCTGGAGTGACTTGTAGGTCATCTTTGTAGTATTAGATGAACCAACAATGTTAATAATTCCAAGATCTTCATCAGAAAGATCTCCTCCACGCTGAAGGATTGCTGAATAAAGATTAGTTTCAATACGGAAGTTAACACCATCTCCAGCAGGAATATTTCCACCGGATTCTACTACACCGTTCTGATCCTGATCCCAGATCTTCATACCAATGGACGGGTCTTTAACTACAAATGCAATCTGACCAGCTTTATCACCGGTTTCAATGATCCAGTCTCCGGTTTTACCGATATACTGGGCCGGGTTAATATACAGACTCTTTGGGTTGTCAATTGTAATTGTGTTAATAGCCGAAACAGCAGTTGACCATGAGATTTGATCTCCGGCACTAAGGAAGAGGGAAACATCAAGTCCTTCTTCACCAATAAAGACATCTCCACCCATTGGCACAACATTGAGTTTACTCTTTGCTGCACTGTTAAAGTGTAAGTCAATAAACTGTGTTGTTCCTGGTTCGTAAATCAGAACCTCATCAGCCTCTACATTACCGATGGTAAAGGTTACAGGAGATCCACGAAGTGTTTCGTTAGCTCCCGCCTGAACCATCATTGGCTGATCTTCAGTTCCGTAAACTCCGTTCTCACCAATTGATACTAATCCTGCATTTGGAATTACACTTGGGATATCAGCATATAAGACTGTCCCGACAGGTGCTACATCGTCACCAATGTAGACTGTTCCGACAAGGAACATTGGTACAAGCTGCTTTGCCTCTTCAGCAGAGACTGTTACCCCTCCAAAAAGGAGGAGGATAAGGAAGCAGATTGAAATTTTCTTAAGCAATTCTCTCATATCACACCTCACCATTAAAAGTCAGGCTCTCGCTTGAGGTACTTGTATTTCCAGCCCTCACTTCAACGAGATATCCAACACATGGCCTCATTTCCTTCTCTTCGTCAACACCATTGATGATTGGGTATTCCCACCGCTGGGTCAAAGGATTATATTCAAGTACCTTCACCCAGTTATCGACATTACTAAGTACTTCACTTGCCGAAACCGGCTGCATGGAAGGAATACCATAACCATTCCATCCTTCCACCAGATCCTTCTCGACATATTCAGTTGATATATATTTTGGAGTGATTACGTCAACTCCAGACTTATAGTATACCCGATATGCCTCAAATGGTACAACTGAAGTTTCATTACTGACCGGGGTCCAGTTGTTGATAGTATTATCAAAGATTGCATATGGGATACCGCCGGTGTCTACTCCTGCAAAGAGTTTTTCAAGAGTGTTGTAATCATCTGATACATCTTTTGGAACTGAAATATGATTCCAGCCAGGCTCTAACATGATTACATTTCCTGAACCAACTATCAGGAAGTTTTCCTTTGTCTCTATATCAGAACCACCATCATTTGAAGCAGTCAAAGATACATTGTAGATAGCAGGATCAGAGATTACCATTGTTGCATTTTGCACTGTTGAGGTTGCAACAACCTTTCCATCGGTTACAATCTTCCAGTTCCATGCATCTACATAACCTTCTGACTGGTCATAGAAGTTAATAGTTGCAGGGAAATAGGTTGTATATAAAGGATCTGCTGTAAAGTCTGCAACTGGAACATCATGTACTACATGAACATCCTTTGTTACAGTATTAGATGAACTAATCTCATCACTTACAGTCAGACTGACCTTATAGATACCAGGTTCACTAAATCTGTGAATTGGACTCTGGAGTGGTGATGTTGTTCCATCACCAAAGTCCCAAAGCCATGATGTTGGTTTACTGCTTGAATTATCTATGAAGGAGACATCGGTTGTAATATTGATATATGCAGGTTTATACCTGAAATCAACACCAAATGGCTTTTCGACAACAATTATTGAATATTTTGTAGTTGTTTTAGGATCATCCTTTGCATCATTTCCTGTCAGTGATACAGTGTAACGTCCCTGTTTTTCATATGTGTGAACAGGATTTTGCTCTGTTGAAGTCGTCCCGTCACCAAAGTCCCAAAACCATGATGTTGCATTAAAGGAAGACTTCCCTGTAAACTCAACTACTAATGGTGCTTTTCCTTTGTATGGGTCTGCTGTAAAATCAACAGATCGAACACAAGGAGAATCGGCGATTGTAAAAGATGCTACCACATAGATATCATCAATACCCTGCTTGTCAATAGCAGCTTCTAATCCTTCAAGTGCTTCAAGTCCAATCTTTGGATTTGGACCACCGATAGCAAATTCCTTGCTGTTTTCGACTGGCATCGTTGAAAGAACATATTCTGCAGATTCTGGTACTTCATTGTCAAGATATACATCAAATTTATTGTTGTACATCGGAGACTGAAGGACTACATAGTAAGTTCCAGGATTTAGATCACATAAACTGATACCATGTTCTTTCAATAGACCTGCGTTAAGATCATATGTGAAGTCACCATTACAGAGATATGGAATCTTCTGGAACAGGAATCTCTGATCCTTAATCATTCCCTCTCCGAACATCCAGAGTTGAAGATCTTTTGTCAGATTATCGCTTTCAACAAAATCACCTTCAGAATGACCATGAAGTAATACTTCCTCGCATCCACCAGTGGTTCCACAATCCTTTCCAGGGCAACAACATCTCTCAAATGGATCTATATATGCACTGATTTCAGGTTCAGTAAATGTGATAGTCAGATTACCATAAACACCACAGGTAGGACAATGGAGAAGTCCACAGATACCGGTTTCAAGATTGGCACATGGTTCACATTCATTACCTACTTTTTCAGCAGGATTTACACTTGAATAGTAGATTTTATATGAACCTGGTCCAAGATTGAGCTCTGTTGGATCCCAGTCATAAACCTGCCAGAATCCAAGGTTTGAAGTCGAAGTTGTATTACAGGATGCAATACGATTTCCAAAGA
Source organism: uncultured Methanospirillum sp. (assembly GCA_964434005.1). Lineage (GTDB taxonomy): Archaea > Halobacteriota > Methanomicrobia > Methanomicrobiales > Methanospirillaceae > Methanospirillum. The sequence goes on along the minus strand of CAYSSW010000015.1, from coordinate 12,723 downwards.
CCTTTGTAGGACTATTTCCATCTTCTGCAAAGAGACCACGGCCACATTCAGGAAGACCGGGTCCTGTTATCCAGAGATAAGTAGCTTCTGAATCAAAGTTGTATCCTTCAAGTGTGATTGTATGATCTGCATATGGCATCTCTGAAGCACCAACAACTGTCCCGGTAATTTCTCCTTTCTTAATGGAGATTACTGCGTTGACAGCTCCATAACTACCTTCAACTGTTGATTTAGGATCATAATTGGTCTCCTGAATATGAAGTACATAACTTCCATCAGGAATGTCATCCTTCAATATAAACCGAAGTGCTGCATATGGATACGGACCCTCAGATGAATTTCCTGCATATGTAGGAACAGTCACTTTTGCATAATACCTGGTTCCACTATATGGAACAATCCAGTCACCCTCTGATGGATATGATCTTCCGGTAGGAACAGCATCAACAAAACTCATATCCTTCATACAGCAATCAGATTCAGGATAGATTAACTGTTCACCGATATCATATGATCCTTCTACAGGATCAAACTCAACAATTGGTGCAACACTTCTGCTGACTGATGCAGAGTTATCAGGATCGTTTGCTGATCTATTTACAGAACATGCAAGTCTTGGCGTCTGATTCTCAGAGATCATTGGAAGTCGTGCACAGTCAGCTCCAGTAAGATACTGTGGACAGACAAGCCAGCTTACATAGTATTCACCAGGATCCATAAAGATCTCAAACTCACCTGGTTTGAAATCATACGGTTTACTAAAGGTCTCAACCGATACCTGACCGGGTTCATGAACTGAACTGTATTTAGCAAAAGTATGCTGATTGTTCAGATCGTGGTTAATATACCGGTCTAATGTGTCATTTGGCACAACTACGTTGAATGCAGATACTGTTTGTGCTAACAAAAACAGTGTCACAACCAATGTAATTACATGCCACGGAAGTTTCATTGTTCCATGCCTCATTTTTTTCATAATCATCCATACACCATCCATATAGGCGGAATCTACAGGCGTAATGCGTTCCTAACCTTATTCGTCAATCATATCTGACAATTTTGATTATTATGCACTTTTTCAGGTACCATACCTTTACCTGTCACCTGTTACTGATTCGACCCCCCTTCAAAGATAATAAACATCCTTTATATTAATTCTGATATAAATATTTCTATAAGTATCCGTAAAACCAATATTTTTTACTTATGAAGAACAGGATTTGATATTTTTTTTAAAAACGCGATATCAGTTATTATCTATTTTTCAGGATAGATATCACCATTTCGACAATCGGCGACCGGACTTTAGATTTTTCGCAGGTCTGATTTTATAAAATCCAAAATATGGAAGGCTAATGCATAAAAACCTCCAAATAATAATTTTTTGTCCATTTACCTGAAAAACTTTGCAGAGTTGTTTTAAAAAAGCGCATTCTTTGATGCCTGATTTCATCCATATGAGAACACGGGTTACGCCAAGTTTAAGAAAAGAGGTGTGATCATAAAAAAAATAAATCAGTGTTAATTTTTCTAATGATTCGCGACTTTTTGTATAATCTTCAGATAAGACCAAGGCCAGTACTTCAGGGAAACCCTTTTTACATTAAAATAAATACAATACAAGAATAAATGAAAACTTTTGTGATATTATCAATTCTTCTTTCGATCTCTATCTTTATTCCATATAGCCTTGCATCAGGTGTTAATGATACAATCAATAGTTCTGATAATTCTACTAACCCTACAAAATTTTACAAAATATCAGCATTTTCTGATGATTTGGGTGAGATTGTTCCATCCGGAGATATCATAGTAGTCTCCGGTAAAAACAGATCCTTTAAAATCCGACAAAAATCAGGTGCTTTTATTGATAAACTACTTGTCGATGGCAAACCTGAAAATGTCCTTAATAATACCTATGTGTTCCTCAATGTGACTGCTGATCATAATATCACTGTCCAGAATAAAGCAGAAGAAGGAGTTATTATCTTAAACTTCAAAACCAAACAGTCAGACCTGATAATCAGGTTTAATGGAACTGCTTATGGAAATCCGGATCAATGGCACTGGTCATTTGGAGATGGGAATACTTCAGATCTACAAAATTCATCTAATATATATCCAGCTCACGGAAACTATACCGTAACACTCTGGGCAAGAAATAATAATAGTACAGGAAATACTGTCAGGGATATTTATGTGTAGAAATGCCTGACTCTCTTTGGCTCTGTTTTAAATCACATTTATCTAACATCTAATGTTTTTTTCAAAACACTATCTAAACACTATCTGATTGCAAAATCGGATAACATAACCAAAAAGAAAACCAAACAGATTTCCTTAAAAAACAAAATCTACAGATAGATGGTCAAAAAAATTAATCAAGTGGAATTGTCTCAAGTTGTGAAACAAGTTCCCAGACTCTTGTTCTTGCATAACCAGGCATATTCGGATCAGTACTAATCTCATCAATCTTAGATATTGCTTCCGCTGCCTTAAAGCCGGTCTCAAGATCGGTCTTTTGTAAAATCTCTTTGGTCTCATCGGCAACTCTCCTGATATTTCTTGGAATCGAAGAATCATCTGAGAGGGCACTTAACATTCTAATACAGTTATCTATTGTTTCTTCCGGCTCAGGCATGGATACACTCCTTGATACTCCCATATTATTAACTTTTAGATCGTATAAAACGGTAAGACGAGATCTTAAGTATGAGAAAACCGGATGAAATAATGGCTGATTACCTTTTAAAAGGTGGAAAAATGCTGGCAAAAACCTGTAATCAATGCCAGTGTCCTCTGTTTGAATACAAAGGTGAGACTTTCTGTGTGGTATGCAGAGAGCAAAACGCGGAAAAAATAAATGACGAAAATATAGAAAAACAGGTAATGCCTGTAAGAGAGGCTCAAAAAAATATACCAGACGAACAATCAGATCTTATTTCCATTTATGAGCACACAATAAAAACAATTCTTGAAAAGGCAGAAAAAGAGCAGGATGCACGGGCCATTGCTACACTTATGAAGGCTGCATCACATGGCGCAGAAGCCATTAACCTGCTTCAATCAGGATATTGCTGCCGGGATAAAGAATAAATTCTTTTTGCTTTTTTTTCTCCAATACCTTCAACATTTATAAGATCTGATATCCCGGCGTTAACGATAGCCTCAACACTTCCAAATTCCTTTAAAAGAAGGCGGGCATATTTAAGACCGATGTCAGGATAAGCAGCAACTATTGCTTCAAGCGATGTTGCTATACTCTCATATGATCCTTTTGAGGGCCCGCGCTCATGAGGCTTTTGATCACTTTCCCTTCTTGCAAGGACCATAAGGAATTCGGCTGTTTCTGATGTATCAGCAGTAAAAAAGACCGGGACACCAAAATTCACAGAAATAGCTGCAAGAGTTCCTCTTATGGCATTCGGATGAATATCCCTCTCCGAATAGATAGACCCACCTTCTATAATCAGAACTGGTTTTTCAGCATTCATGGACATTAATCTTATCTGATCAAGAAGGTTTCTATCAATCAATGAATCTACAAAATCGCGTGAAGTCTTTCTCTCGGCAACCACACGACCGGTAATATAATCACCATATAACAGGCGTTCAATCTTTATCGCAGCACCGGCAGAAGAAAGTTCTTCTACAACACGCGAATTTAGTTCACGGTCATCAACAGTAATAACCGGGCCATCAAAGAGTGATTCAGGAGCGGGGGAATCTTCAATCCGGGCATTTGACAGAACCTGCTGCACATGTTTATCCCTTGTAATAACTTTACGCATCTCACGGCCCATACCCTTCTCACGACTCTTTGAGACATATAGTGCTGCTTCATCATTGGTTTTCTTTGTAACAAGCACTATTATCCTGCCAGTATTATGCCGACCAGTCCGTCCCTTTCTTTGAATACTTCGAATGCCTGATGGAACTGGTTCATAAAAGATGATAACATCAGTTGCCGGAATATCAAGCCCTTCTTCTCCGACTGATGTCGCAACAAGCACCTTAAACTCTCTTTCTTTAAATCGCCGGATGGTTTCAATCTGTTCTTTTTGTGAAAGACCTTTCTCCATATCTTTTTTTGCCTGACCCACAAACCGCTCTGCAGATATCCCATGCCCATTGAGAGTATCTACAATAATCTGTACTGTGTCACGATATGAGGCAAAAATGATAATACCTGTATCAGGGTTTTCCATTATTATTTCATCAATAAGCGATGGCAGGAGAAGCATCTTGGGATGAAACTCCTCATTCCACTCATTAGATACCTCAATTAACCCTTGAAAACTCTCATCCTGAGATAGTCTTTGTGCAGCCTTTGAACCTCCACTTCTCCCCTCAGCAAGAAGTTTATCAAGATACCTCTTTAGGACAAGTGATCCCTGTGTCCCGGCAAGACTGATTGCATGACGAAGTTTCATGCATTCTGCAAAAATACTTGCCCCTGTAAACCCTTCTGCATCTTTTTGTGCAATCTTTTCCTGAATCTGGACGTTTAACTCTTTCATCACTTTCATTGAGAGAGAACTCCCGGAGAAGAAATATCCGGCCTCCTTCAGGATAGATATCCGGTCATCTACAAGATTGTTAAGCACATTTAGGGAGGCTCTCAAATCATCAGGAAGATTTACATAAAGATATTCAATCTCTTTATCATGAATATACGGAGCAACATCACTATCAGTCTCATTTCTGGTTTCAAAATGTTTTATATGGAGATTATCGATAATATCTGCTATCTTTTCCTGAGAACTTCCAGGAGATGCAGTCATTGCAAGAATCAAAGGATCATTAGCGGTTTCCATATACCTGGTGGCTATAAAGACATAACTGTAATTTCCAACAGCTCTGTGAGCCTCATCAATTATTAAGAGAGTAACATCTGAAAGAGTGTATTTTCCGGCAATTATATCATTTTTAATAACCTGAGGTGTTGCAAAGATAACATGCCCGGTTTCCCATTGTTCTTTTCGTTTTTTTGCAGAAGTTTCCCCGGTAAGCATCACAAAACTGTGATTAGGATCCATATTGTGCTTAAAATATGAGACATGCTGCTCGACAAGTGGTTTTGTCGGAGCCATCATCAGGATTTTCCCGCCATGTGCATAAAGCCTGGATGCGGCGACAATAAGAGAGATAGCAGTTTTTCCAAGGCCGGTTGGAATTACAACAAGAGTGTTGGTTTCAAGTGCCTGCATTGCGATATTAAACTGATAATCGCGTTTTTCTACCCTATCTGGGCAGATAAAAGGGTGAGTGATATAATCCATCACAATGATTCAAATTTGCGAATTCCTTTGATTAGTTCATATATTAATGTTGGAAGACCTTCAACCTGAATTCTAATCTGCTTCATTGAATCACGTTCACGAAGAGTAACAGTTCCAGTCTCCATTGTATCATAATCAACAGTTATTGCATATGGAGTTCCGATCTCATCCTGTCTTCGATATCTACGTCCAATTGCACCCGAATCATCATATTCTGCAAGCACTCCATAACTCTTTAGAGAGTAAGTGATCTCTTTTGCTTTAGTATCAAGTCCATCACGGGTCATTAATGGAAAGACAGCAACCTGCACAGGAGCTACAACATTAGGGAACCGAAGCACCTTCCTTGTCTCTCCATCTATATCTTCTTCTTCATATGAATGTTCAAGGACTGCATAGATCATACGATCAATACCATATGAAGGCTCTATCACGTGTGGCCTTACATCTACACCACGAACATCTACTTCCTTCTCAACTACCTCATATAAGTCAGACGGAACAAAGAATTCTTCTCCGTCAACAGTAACAGTTGTTCCATCAGGACCAGGATTTGTTTGATTTAGTGCTTCTGCAATTGCTTTTGCCTTACCACGATATTTAGGTCCAAGAACACCCATATTTGCATTAATTACACGCCTGTGTTCTTTTCGTGGTTCATCAAATGGAATATATGCAGTGAAAGAATCTCCACTCTCATTTGCATGAGCACAGAGGTCATAATCTGTCCGGTCAGCAATTCCAACCGTTTCAACCCATCCAAACCTTGATGAAAGAATTTCTGCATCCCAGCAGTCTTCTGCATAATGAGCCCTTTCATCTGGCAGATGCTGGCGGAATCTCAGCTTATCTGGATTAACACCGGCGGTTGTCAAAATCTCGTGTGTCATTGCAAGATAGTATGCGACATATTCGTTTGCGATAACTCCACTGTCAACTGCCTCCCTCATTGAGTAGACCTTTGCTTCATGATCTGCCATCTGCTCTGTTGCTGAAAGCAGTGGGAACGAATAAGAAGCATAACGGACAAAATCCGGATGTATCTTAATATCAGGATGAACAAAGATTTCTGCTTCTGCCTGTGTAAATTCACGAAGGCGAATCATTCCCTGACGAGGAGATATTTCATTTCTATATGATTTTCCAATCTGAACTGTTCCAAATGGAAGTTTATCACGATAAAAACGAAGAAGTCGCCCAAAATCTACAAAGATTCCCTGAGCAGTTTCAGGTCTTAAATATCCTCTTCTCTGTGAACCTGGACCAATTGTTGTATGAAACATCAGATTAAATGGAAAAACCTCAACATTATCAAGTTTTTTACCACACGACGGACAGGGAAGGCCGTTAATTACTTTTTGAAGTTCATCGATTGTCAGTATAGATGCATTCTTGATATTGTGTGCTTCTGCAATATGATCAGCACGCAGATACTCAGAACATGCCGGGCACTGACACATTTTGTCAGAAAAGCCTTTTACATGTCCAGAAGCTACATACATGGCTTCCTGACCAATTGTTGGGCATTCAATCTCATAATATCCTTCTGATATGACATAAAAATGCCTCCAGAGGTTTTCGATACGGCGTTTTAAAAGGGTTCCAAGCGGGCCATAATCAATAAAGCCTGCTACTGATCCATAGCACTCAGTGGTTGGCCATACAAAACCACGCCTCTTTGCCAGATCCATTACCTCATCATATATGTCACTCATCAGATCACAAAACCGGAATTTGTTTGCACCTGTAATCCAATGAAGTTTTTCATTCTTTCTGCGGCATCACTTCCAGGTGTATACTCATTCAATGAAGTTATTCTGCTTTTTAATTTAAAGCAGGTTTTGCACATATGAAAAATTTATAAGGAAATTGATTAAGTTTTATCAGATAAACCAGAAATATTAAATAATATAAACCGTATGTATAACCCTAATCACACCCGGTGAAAATATCATGGCTGATGAACCTGAAAAAAAGAAGCAGCTTCTTGAGCTGTTCACAAATATGACCGGCAATACCACGATTGTAGAGCCGATGAAGAAGATTCACGGGACTTTAAGGGATAGTGATGCAATAGAACGTGAAATCGCACTTATTATGAGAGAATTACTGGATCAGGGGTTCTTTAAGACAAAACTAAAACCAATACAACTAGCAAAGCTCATATGCGCATATCATGGAGGTAAAAATGATACTGAAATTGCACGTGATCTTGGAGATGAAAAACTTTCCAAGACAGTTGCAAGAGCAAGAGTCAGATTGAAACTTTTCCGTGAACTTGACTTTAAAATGCCATTTGACAGAATAAAAATGGAAGAACTTCTGACTTCAGGTAAGACCATGAAAGAAGTCAGTGAACAACTTGGCATTAGTCCATCGACTCTTCGTGAATACCGTCATGTGCTTGAGGCAATGGCTGACAAGGAGATGGACAGATATCTTGAACGTATCAGAGATGTTATGGAAGATCGTGATCTTTCTGAACAGATGACAACGTCTGCCACAAAAGATGCCTTTGGTGAGTCTATTGATATCACTGAGGCTGAACTTATAGATATCACATAGATATCACCAGACTTTTTTGTTGATAGGTTTTTGTTGATGGATAATAATTGATAATTGTTTTAAGATCTCCTCTCCACTTATCCTCATGCAGATTACATATCTCCATCATGCCTGTGTATTGCTTCAGGGTACAATAACCATAATTATTGATCCTTTTATCCCGGATGGGACAAAACTTCCAGAGATTGATATCTGTGCAGTGACTCATGGTCATGGTGACCATCTTGGAATTGCAGAATCTCTTAAATGTACTATTGTAACCGTTAATGAAATTGCAAAATACCTTGAAAGGAAAGGATGCACTGTTGAACCAATGAATATTGGGGGGACTATTGAAGTCAAAGGTGTTACTTTTACAATGACTTGGGCTCTTCATTCTTCCTTAATTGAAGATGGTAAAACTGATGGAATTTATGGAGGAAATCCTGCTGGTTTTATAATAACACTTGATAATACAGTAATTTACTATTCAGGAGATACAGGACTTTTTGGAGATATGAAACTTATTGGTGAGTTATATCACCCGGATATTGCCATCCTTCCAATTGGAGGCAGGTATACAATGGGTCCCCGTGAAGCAATGATGGCAGCAAACTTTATAGGTGCTCCAATTGTAATTCCGGTACATTATAATACAAATCCTTTGATAAAACAAGATGTCCTTGGCTTTAAGGAAGCAATCGAAAAGACAACGCCGATGAAAGTAATTGCTTTAAAGCCTGGAGAAAGTTGGAGTAATAATTAAACTTAAGCTTTTTAATTTATTGTTGTTAATAAAAAACAAAAAGGTTATGATGAACCTTTAGCTCCGGTTACTATCGGAAGTGCTTCAATTATTTGGGATAACATTTCAGCTGGAATACCCATAACCATCTCACCTTCATTAATACCAGACAGTTTTCTTGAACCATCACAACCAAGTGAGAAGTTTACATTTCCTGAAAGATATACCTGCGCTGATGTATCTGCACAAATTGACTGAATACCTGAGAAATTACTGTGAATTCTACCACCGGTATGATATAATACACTTTGAGCAATTTTGAGCATTGATTTTGGACTTGCTGTTATCAGAATGATCGTTGGATCAAAGGGAGTATCTGCAAGTGGTGCATAAGCGGTAGCATATGTGGTTCCAGACTCAACATGTGGGATACTGTCAATAGTTCGTTTACAGGCCGGCCAACTGTTGAATTTTCCAAGTTTATAGTAAAACTCACCGGTCTTCAAACTTGCTGTCAGATCACGAAGTCCAAGAGCCCATGATCCTCCCATACAACCATGATCATCAACAGTTGCATAAAAGATCTCTCCACGTTCACGGGCAGCCTGCACCATTCTACAATGTGACATCTTCTCATTGATATGGGGAACTCCTTCTGGAAGAGAATCTTTATCAGGAATAAACTTTACTGCTACAGGTTCACCATTAATTGGTATTATCTCTTTTAAAGCCTTTGCAGCTGCTTTGTAATCTGGTTTTATCCGAATAGTTTCTTTCATGGTATGTGTAAAAATTTACTTAATGTAACTTATAGGTAACTCAGTTCAATTGTGAAGAAAAATAAGTAATTTGGGAGGCTTTTTTGAAATCTTTTAATGTTAATCTTCAAGGTATTCTGGATCGACCTTTACCTTTATAACAATTATTAGAAGGAGTGTAATTATTCCCAAGATAAAGGCTGAAAAGAACGTAAGATCAAAACCTGCAACAAGGACTGCTGTTTTAATGTTTACAGGAGCATCCATTGTGACTCCATGATTTTTTGCAATTGTCAGCATTCCCTGGAAAAAGATCAGGTTGAATAATGCAATTCCAATTGTCATCGGTGCGAAACGTTCAAGACTTATAAGTGATGAAGTCATTCCCGCATACCTTTTAGGAACTGACATGAGGATAATATTTGAAACCGGTGTTATCATCAATCCAATCCCAAGTCCGATTAAAATAAGACATAACAGAACAAATCCCAAGGTTGTATCTGTTTTAAGATAAGTCATCAGATAATATCCAATCGCAAGAAGAAACCCGGCAATGATAGAGAGCTTTTTCCCGCCAATACGGTTATAAAGCACTCCAACAATAAGGCCAGCTATCATCATTGCAAAAGAAAGTCCAGATAAAATAAGTCCTGCGTTTGAAGTACTAAATCCCTGAACCAATTCAAGATAAAATGGAAGCAGATAATTCAATCCTCCCATAGTCAAAAATAACAGAATGAGTACTAAATTTGACATTAAGAAATTTTTGTCCTTAAATAGCGAAAGGTCAAGCAAAGGAGAAGAGATTCGATGTTCCTGCCATGAAAAAAGAACAAAGGCAAGAACTGAAATTATCAATGATCCTACAATTACCGGATCAGTCCAGCCAATTGTTTCACCTTCAGAGAAAGCAAAGAGGAGAAGGCCAAGTGCTACAAAGATGAGTACTGCTCCAATTTTATCAAAAACTTCAGTTCTGACAGAGGAACTTACTTCAGGAATTACTTTTATACCAAGGAGAAGAGCAATTATTCCCACTGGGACGTTTATAAAGAATATCCATCCCCATGAAAGATATTCAGTGAGAATACCCCCGATAGTTGGCCCTATTGCCATTCCAAGTGCAGCAACAGTCATAATGATTGCCATTGCCTTACCTTTCCTCTCCATTGGAATATAAGCAGTTATCATCGCAGGAGCAATGGCAGCAAGCATGGCTCCTCCAAGGGCCTGAAATACACGAGAGATAAGTAAGGTTAGAAATGAACCTGTTATCTCCGGCAGAAATCCACAGGTAAAAGAGCCTATTGTAAATATTATAAATCCTGCAAGAAACACTTTCTTAAAGCCAAGATTATCTGATACTTTTCCAAATATCAGGACACATCCTGCCATTACAAGGAGATATAAGGTAGATACCAGACTTACAGTGCTTGATGAGAGAGAGAATTCTGTAGATATCGTAGGCAGTGCAATATTTACAATCGTCCCATCAAGAGCGGTCATAAACATCGCTATTCCAATTGATAGAATAAGGAGAAAATCAGTGGACTTTCCCCGGGATTCTGGTTCCATTTAGATTTGTTTGTGCTATTATAAAAAAAAAACTTCTATTCAGTTATTTGGGTTTGTTGTTATTCTGTTTGTTGTGATTCTGGTTATAAATCTTAAAACCGGCCATAGGAGCAGAACGGGCATTGTTCCAAGTATTACAAGTAACCATTCTTTTATTGATAATGGAACTGTTCCAAAAATATCTCCTCCAAACTGAACAATAACTATCTGAACTAAAACCACCGCCCCCATTATCAGGAAAAAAACAGGATTTCCGGAGAATAATGGAGGCATTACACCATTAATACCACGACAATTTATACCATTCCATACACACACCATCACAAATCCTGCAAAGAATAAGGTCATGGCTTTTGGTCCGATAATAATTGGAATGAGATTTGTAAGTACCAGTACTCCAACAAGTATAAAGACAGAGGCTGTTAACAAAACCGCGATAGTCATATATTGTGTCAGAATTTTTGCAGACCTTGGGACAGGCTTTTTTTGCATTAAAGCAGGATGAGGTGATTCTGAACAGAGAGCAAGGGCTGCAAGACTGTCCATTATAACATTTATCCAGAGTAATTGTATTATGGTAAATGGTTGGGGATATCCTAAAACTGGTGAAAGTACACTGATAAATGCCGCCGAAATATTAATTGTAAGCTGGAAAACAAGAAATCTTTGAATATTTTCATATAAAGCCCTGCCCCACCATACAGCCCGCTCAATTGTCGAAAATGAATCATCAAGCAGAATGATATCACTGGCCTCTCTTGCAACTTCTGTACCTGCAATTCCCATAGATAGTCCAACATCAGCTGATTTTAGAGCAGGTGCATCATTTGTGCCATCCCCTGTAACACCTACCACCTCTCCATTTGCCTGAAGAGCTTTTACAAGGAGAAGTTTGTCAGTTGGTTCTGATCTTGCCATCACTGAAATTTCAGGTGCAATGATCTTTCGATAATCATCACTAAAATCTCTAAATTCCTTTCCGGTAATGACTTTTCCGGTAGTTAAAATCCCTACCTCTTTTGCAATCGCAGTAGCAGTTTCAGGGCTATCACCGGTGAGCATCTTTACATCAATTCCTGCATCATGACAAGATTTAACTGCTTTTGAAACATCTGGCCGTATTTCATCACGAATGCCAACATATCCATCCCAAATAAGATGATTGGGAATACTTTCAGGGCTATCTAACTCTCCGTGAGCAAAGGCAAGTGTTCGCATGGCCTGACTTGCAAGATCCCTGATCTTTAAAAGATCCTGTGTATTATCACATCTATTGGCTATACGGTCAGGAGCACCCTTTAAAAGAATAAAATAACGCCCATTAATCGTTATTACCGTCGACATCTGTTTGGTCAGGGAGGTGAAGAGCTCCTGTGATATTGGTGGAAATTTCTCTCTAATCTCTCTATACGAGATGCCATTTCTTGTAACAAAACGAAGCAGGGCACCTTCAGTCGAATCGCCAATCGTAGACATCCGGTTTTTACTCATATCAAGGTCAGCAGTTCCATTAACAATAGCATTTAAAGTTATCCAGCCAGCAGAAGTTGTCGGGATAGAAGGTTCAATAATTGGATCTATTGAAGACTTTGCAACTTCCATTATATTCTTTGTAAGTGTACCGGTCTTATCTGTACAGATAACAGTTACTGCTCCTACAGTTTCACAAGCAATTAGACGTCTGACAAGACTTTTCGCACGTGTCATTTTACGCATTGAGAGTGCAAGAGAGACGGTCACACTTACCGGCAGACCTTCCGGAACACAGACAACAATAATGACTACTGCATACATTACTGCTCCAAGTATCAGATCAAAG
>CAYSSW010000014.1:18654-39939 GCA_964434005.1 uncultured Methanospirillum sp. | reverse complement strand
GATGGGACCTGGCTATAAAAAATATTATTTTGATTAAATGTCTGCGGAATGTGGGTATATGATAACCTCTTTTTTTTAGATGAAACAAAACTTAAACAACTGGTAGATTTACAGATTGATAAACTGATTATATCGAGTGAATCTCCTAATTCAAAAGTATATGAGGAGATAAGAGTTGATGCTAATTTTGAAACTGTTAAAGCAAATATAAAACTTCTCTTTGATTATAAACATAATATGGACTCTGAATTCCCAAAAATTTCATTTCATTATATAATCATGAAAAATAACATTAATTTGATTCCAGAATTTATTGAAATGGCATGCAATTTATCCAAAGGAGATGCTACTATTCATCTTTCCAGAATGCTTCATAACTTTTCAGAAGTTGAAAACCTGTATGTTGATATCGCTGATGAATTTATTGAGTATTGTGAAAAAATCGCCAAAGAGAACTCTATAAATATTTCATGGAGTTTGGATGCTCCAAGTAATAAACCTCCAATGTCACAATGTATTGAATGGACAATGCCATTTATATTTGTAAATGGCGATGTGATTCCATGTTGCTCATCAAACGAATCAAATCGAAGAGATCTTCAAATATCAACCTCTCTTGGTAATATATTTACTACCCCCTTTAAAGAAATATGGAATGGCAGTAATTATGTTGATTTGAGACAAAAAATCCGAACAGGCAAATGTCCCAAATCTTGTAAAGAATGTTGCCTGTATGAATCTCCGTCTAAAAGGATATGATGGATTATCATCCTTTTCGCTTATTCATCATACTTTTACCAAAAAGAAGAGAACTAAAATTGGGCAAACTCACCCAAAAACATCCTTAACTAATTTCTTCAATTTTTTCCGGATTTTGCGTTTCTTTTTAGTTACCGGAGCACTTTTCTCTTCCTCTTCCGGTATATAAATCGGGAAGAGCATAACATCAACAGTTGGTTTTCTCCGACGTTTTCTAAACGGCCCTGGCTTTGGTTTGAAAATTCTTATCAGATACTCCCCTTTCAATCTGTCAAACGCCGATGCCCACCGCATTTCGTCGATTAATGATATAAAGGGCAGAACCATCGATTTACCCATAGATACAGGAACTATGGCAAGACACCTCGAATATAGCACTGGATATGGCCATTTGTGTGGAATTATTGCCGGTATCTGCAATGGACGGGAAACACTACTAATTAATGGAATTCTGCCTGTAAAAATTGGAAGTCTGATTGAAGGCCCGCCAAAAAGTTCTCTCCGCCGTCGTATTATACGGGCACTCCGCCTGTTTCTACGATTCACAGTCACTTCAGATTCTGCCGATATAAGCGGGATTTCAACAGGCTTTAGTGCGAGATTTGATTTACCAACCGGCAAAAGTCTTGAGATGGGACCATATGGATAACAGAACGGACACCAGCCTTTTTCAGGAATGTACCAGTGATCACGGCCTGTTTTGCACCTGACAAGACTATGCAGAACCTTATCAAGAGTATCAAACCACCTCACAATTGAAGGCCGTCCACCAAGAGTTATCTCATCAAACAGATCAAGAACCGGAGACGGAAGGGCAGCCATAAACCGGGAGGCTCTAAAATCATCTGGTTTATACCCGGTAAGCATCTGAAAGGCAAGATTTGAAAACCGAAGAGAAAGAGAATATCCAATATCAGTTCTTGAAAAGCCTGATATGATAATCCGGACCATTGTGTCCGGACCGACAGTAACACATCTCCCATCAAGAACAGTAGTAATAAGCCCTGATTGTTCCATTGGCATGAGAGATGCAGCAAGATTTCTACACGCTGCAACCCTGTGCCTGAATGAAAAATTTCTATGCAATGTATCTTTCCGGGTCTCAGGATTTGTAATCAGATTCCAGTGCCTGAAACGCCTTACATCAAAAGCCGGAAGAGTAAAACCTATAAGTTCATTTGTCAGATTATCCCGGATATTACTTCTCGGAAGCAGCCATGACGGAGGACAGGCATTCAAAATCCCTTTATAATCTGGGATCTCTAACAGCTTACCATTATTATCTGAATCTGGTAAAACTGCAAAAAGATCAGGTCTTCCTGTCAAAAACACCTTTCCGCCTGGAATTCCTATAAGAAACTCTCCAATAACAACAGCCCTGCATTTATCATCATGATTTCCAGGAAGAGGCCCGGTCTCTACCACCTTATCCTCTCTTTGAGGATAAAGTGTAACAGCCCTTTTTACATCTGGTTCAGGCTTTGCCTGAACAATTGACATTCCAATAGATTCTGAAAGAACATTATACCACCTATCAGCTGTTGGTCGCTTTTTTGGATCTCCATGCCCTGAAACAAAGGCTGCTGAAAAGAGTTCTCTTACGGGTTCCTGGACTCTTAAATAATCAGGAGCATAATCGGGCGGCAAAAGTCCTCTTTTCCTGATATCATAAGCAAAATATCCAAGTAAAATCTTATCAACCGTCGTCGGTGCACCTGATACAAGTTCTCCCTTTGCCTGATATGGATGCACACCATCCATCAGGAATTTAAAGATAAGCACTGCAAGAGCAAAAAGATCAGAATATCTTCTGTCTCCTGAAACAGATTCACTCTTAAGCATCTCCGGAGGTAAAAATTCACCTGTTCCAACAGTACACGGATAAATCCTGCCATCATTCCGTTTAACCTGAAACGAATCTGTATCAATTATCAGAATCTCTCCGGTCTTTGAAACAAGAACATTATTCTCACGTAAATCACCAATACAATGCCCGGAATCATGAACACCGGCAACAAGTAATGCAAGATTTGCAGCAGCCCTGATCCTTAAATTATACTCATTTTCTTCAGCTGGCTTATCATAAAAGAGATGAACAGGAACATAAGACTCCGGAATTCTATTCATCAGATAACCAATAAACCGGCCTTTAGGCTTGTCGGTAATAACCGCTTTTGGCCAGGTAAGTTTTTTGCCAATATCAGTTTCAGGCTGCTCTTTTGTCATCACCTGAATTTTTTCCTCAAGTGTAGGCGTGATACGGTGAGGATGAAAAATTTTTACACAGATACTTTTATCACTACAAAACCATATCTCCCCTTCACCTCCGGATTTACCTGATGATACAAGTGAAACCTGATTCTGGCCGTTATAAACCGACAACCTCTGAGGTAATTTTGCCTGTCTGACACGTCTCCCTGTTCTTGGAGTAATAGTTCGTTTGGCAGGACCTGCAAATGCCGGAATGATTGCTCTTGCGATATCAACTGAAAGTATGCGTATACCAACATTTGTGATTATCTGTAGAGGAATCTGGCATGACATGGAACCAGAAGTCCTCTGTTTTGAAAACTCTCTGGTATCAACTCTGATAATGACCGGAACCGTTTTATGAGGCTCGACTGTAAAAATTGATGGAACAGCGGTAAGACCCCTTACAGATGGAATAGTACCTCTAAGCGAGGATGAACCATCATTTGATATAAACATCCTCTCTTCAATCAATCCGGCGACTTTCCATAAAACCACAAAATGATCAGGCGTTAATCTCATAGATGGAGCAGGTCCGGACGAAAAATTTAATGATACAGATACATTTTCCTCGCCGCCATTTGTTTTGACAGAAATATTTCCAACCGGATGAAGAGCAGGCGGAATTAAAGAAGTTTTAATTAAAACATTTACAATCTGGAAATTATTGTTGACCAAAACTGAACTGTCAGTAACCCGGACAGATCTCTGAGGTATTTCTATCCATGGAACTTTTGAGGAGATAACTCCGGTAAGGAGACCTGTACCTGTATTCTTTACAATAATGCTTGTTTTTATAATCTCTCCGATCTTCAGGTGACAGAAGATGAGAGACTTGGAATTTAGAGACAGAATGGGTTTTGGACCAGAGATACTTATCTTAACGGGGATTATCTCATTTCCACCATTAGTTAATATTGAGATTTCAGCAGTACCATATGTTACAGATTTTAGATCAAAAATAATGGAAATATCCTGAATAAGAGGCGTTTTTATTGTATTGCCTGAAAATTTTATCCATGGAACATTTGAGTGAAGAGTCCCCTTTAACTCCCCTCTGCCATTATTTGATACTTTTATGATTTCTGTTCTTATTTTTTCGTCCCGGTTTACAGACAACTCAATTATGGTTCTGTCTACCGAAAGTTTCGGGTTGCCTCTTCCGGGTAAACAAGGACCAGAAAACATAATAATCCATTACTTTAACTTCTCACTGATAAATACTAATGTTTTATCATCTGTCGAAAACTCAACCACCTTCTTTGACAAAAGAAGTGTTTCAATGGCAGCATTTCCATCTCTTTCCAGATCTGGTGAATTGTTCAGAAACTCAACAAATGGATCTAAAAATGGATAATATGGGTCATACCCGGTCTGTTCCCGTGTTACAAGAAGTCCCTCTGATCCGTCGGTAGATATAATTGCAGTCTGTGCACTTTCACAATATATAGTGAGATCCGACTCCCATTTTGGAGACATTATTGATGCTGTTTCATTAACATATTCTGCTTGCTTTTCTTTTTCCGGGATCAGAGGTACATATTTCCCATGATTTTTAATAAGAATAAGTCCATCACCTACCTGTCCGGCAATTATTTGTCCGTTTTGATAAAGTAAGACAAGAAGAGTTGCTGCATAATCCTCCGGGTTATTTCCGTGTGAACAAGAGAGATTTATTACCTTCTCTCTGGCAGCGGTAATAAGAGAAACAAGACCATCTCTTGAAAATGATACAGGGCCATCAATAATTGCAGACACAAGAGTTTTGGCACCCTCTCCCCCAAAACAAGCAGATGAAACTCCGTCAGATACACCAATTATACAAATATCATCTATTCTTGAATATGCCCATGCATCCTGCCCGGCTGTCCCATTAGCTAAGTGACGAGGGCCGGTAACCGTTGCTCCCGCAATATATGGCCAACGAAAATCTGATGTCATTCTTAAAGAGTAATTGTTCCCCAACCATCAGGCCCGGTCGGATTTTCAAGATTGATCTGTTCACCAATACGCGAATCTGAAATCATGGCAAGACTTCTTGAAAGCCATTCAAACATTTCAGTCCATTTTGCTTCCTGCAATTTTAGAGGAACACGATTTTTGGGAGATATCTCATTAAGAAGGGTCATATTGGCTCTGTCAACACCAAGTGCCCAGAACAGGAATTTTCTATTCTTTTCACCCTCATGAACCGCGTTTACGACTTTTTCAAACATCTCGTCCCCTTTATGCATATCTGTTGGCTGGCCATCTGTTATTAGAAATATCCATGGACGATAGTAATCTACGCCAATCTCCCTGTACTCTGCCTTTCGCTTTTCAAGGAGATCAATTCCTGCAAGTATTGCCTCTCCCATTGGGGTTACTCCTGAAGCTGTCAATTCTGGCGGATTAAAATCTGATATGCCTGTAAAATCGGTTACAATTTCAACCCCATTACCAAAGGTTATGATAGCAAGATCTACTCGTTTCGATGCCAAATCATCGTTTAATAACTCATCAGCGAGAATTTGTAATCCTTCATTCAGTTCTGCTATCTTGTTTCCAGCCATTGAAGCAGAGGTGTCTAAAATAAGAATTGTGGCACAGTGAGGATGTTGAGGAAAAGGGATCTCAACAAGATCCTCAAGTTTTTCTGAATCCATTATATTATGCTTGTATTCACAAACATAAAATATTATCAAAATAATAAAATCAGATAAACTCAAAATTTCTAAATCACTTAATAATTATACACATGTTAGAAGAAAGATCTGAAAAAATTATCATAGGAGTTGGCAATGAACTTCTTGGTGACGATGGCGCAGGATCGGCGCTTTGTAGAGAAGGAGTCTTCGGATTTTATTGTATAGATGCCGGGACCGTTCCTGAAAATTTCACAGGAGTTATTCGAAAAAACAGGCCTGACATTGTTGTAATTGTAGATGCTGCATGTATGGGTATAAATCCTGGAGAGGTCAGGATAATTCCACATGAACGAATAAATGAAACCGGAACAGGAACCCATAAAATTTCGTTAAATCATTTTATCAGTTTTATAAAGCCATTTACAGGTGATGTTATTCTTATCGGAATTGAGCCTTTAGCAATGGAATATGGCAGTGAACTTAGCCCTCCTGTTATTCTTGCAGTTCAATATATCAGGGAATGCCTGCTTGGAGGGATAAAGACAATAAAAAATATTGAAGTATTTCAAAATGAAAAATAAGATAGATCTATATGTACGAAGAAGATTCAGATATTACTGATGCTGCGAAGATGGCATTATCACAGGCTGTTGATGAACATATAGAAAAGAGCAAAGACACAATAGACAGAATATCTGAACTTGAAACACTCATCAAAGGTTGGAATACCGAAGATGCAAGGCAACTTAAAAGCTGGATCAAAGAGATCAAAATTCTTCTTCAAAAAAATTTCCAGATTCAGATAGAAAACTTCATGAATATCAATAAAATCCCTTCGGTAAGATTTCCTGAAAAACTTCGCCAGCATTACCACATCGTTGCTGTAGATAAAAAGGGAATAGCCCTTTATGGCCCTGAAATGGATAAACTCTCACAACTTGCAAAAATTGTAGAGCATTATAAAAATGTCCTTGCAAAAAAGGAACATGTAAAAAAACTTGAAAATAATCAGGTAAAGGCCTCTGAATAATCAATCCTCACCCATAAAGACAGAAAGAACAATTTTTGTTCCTGATTTATCCAAAGGCTGGTTATCATTTCCACATTTGGGTGAATGAATACAAGCCGGACACCCTTCCACACATTTGCATTGATCTACAAGATCAAAGGAACTCTTGCCAATTTTTTCAAATAACTCAAACGATGTCTCAGCAAGTCCTATACCTCCTTCATATCCGTCATAAATAAAGATCACAGGCCCTCCTGTTTCTCCTGAGAGGACTGTTGACAGACCTCCGATATCTTTCCGGTCACAAAGGAGATAGTATGGCATCATTGCTATCAGCGAGTGTTCTGCTCCATGAAGGCTTCCGGCAGGATCTCTCTTCTTTTCTATTATATCATCAATAATACTCTCATTAATAAACCACCACAGTGATATTGTCTGATATGAAACCGGAGGAATGTCAAGCTTTTCGTATCCGATGGTAATATTGTCCTGAATTTTCCGATATTGGTTGTAGGTCTCTGTGACCTCAACATCACCAAGATACAAAACTCCTCCTCCACAGGGTCTTGAAGTTTTTTCAGAGATTATTTTAACATTTACACTATGATCTACACGGGTATAATATGGCACATCCTCACGATCTGCAAGAATTCTATGATTTTCATTATCCCAACGGCTTACAAGATATGTTACTCCCTGATGAAGCACTACTGCTCCAACATGAGCTTCCCTGCATGCCTGATCATAACTTAATGTCTCAAGAACATGGCTACCTGATTCAAGAACCCAGCTCCCTGAGATATTTGAAATCGAAACAAGCTCTGTAGCACGCTT
This sequence comes from uncultured Methanospirillum sp., assembly GCA_964434005.1. Classification (GTDB taxonomy): domain Archaea; phylum Halobacteriota; class Methanomicrobia; order Methanomicrobiales; family Methanospirillaceae; genus Methanospirillum. The sequence goes on along the minus strand of CAYSSW010000014.1, from coordinate 32,460 downwards.
AAGCCCTGAATAAACATACCCTCTCGGAGTTTTTGAGATCAGATGCTCATTTTCAAGATTTTTTATATGGAGATCAAGACAATCACCAAACCATTGTTTATCTGATGGCACAAGAGGAAGTTCTGCTGATGCACATAGGATCTCTCCAGAAAGGATGTATGGATTAGTCAGATTTACAAAAGCATGTTCATGTGGCCTGTCAAAAAAAACTGATGGATTTTTCATGAAATACTGATCAAGCGGAGAGTTAAATGCAATAATAATTGCAAGGGAAGACGCTGCTTTTCTTCCTGCTCTTCCAGTCTGCTGCCAGACTGACATCATAGTTCCGGGATACCCGGTAATTATCACTGCATCAAGAGAACCTATATCAATTCCAAGTTCAAGGGCATTTGTTGAGACAACTCCTCTGATTATCCCGGATTTTATCTCAGATTCAATTTTTTTTCGCTCTTCTGGCAGATATCCGGCCCTGTATGAAACAACATTACATGCCGGGGCAACGATTTTCAATCTATCCCTTGCATAGTTTGCAACAAGTTCGGCCATCTTTCGAGAAGTTGTAAAACATAAAGTTTGAAGGCCTGATTCAACAAATACAGCAAGCAGGAGTGCTGCTTCAGAAAATGGAGACCTTGGATTAACCGGGGAATGAAACGGATTATAGAGGATCATTGTCCGATCCCCTGAAGGAGCACCATTCCTGTCGACAATTACATGTGTTTTCCCTGTCAGGCTTTTTGCAAAAGATGATGGATTAGCAATTGTTGCTGATGAAAGCAAAAATATTGGATTTGATCCATAATAAGCACAAATCCTTTGCAACCTGCGTAATAGAAGCGCTACATGGCTTCCAAAAACCCCCCTGAACTGATGTGCTTCATCAATTATTACATATTTTAAGGATTTCCAGAACCTGCCCCATTGTCTGTGCCATGAAAGGATCTGATGCAGTTCATATGGATTTGTAAGAACAAGCCCTGCCTTTTCACGAATACCAGGCCTTGCCGACGAAGGGACATCTCCATCATAAATTGCAGGAACAAGATCTACACTAGCTGTATCTGATATCTCCTTTGCAGCTATTAACTGATCACGGGTGAGAGCTTTTGCAGGATATATGGCAAGTGCTGTCGCATTCGGATTGTTCACTCTCATCTGAAGAAATGGCAGGAAGAATGCAAGTGTTTTTCCAGAGGCTGTAGGAGTGCTTAATATCACATCATGCCCTGATAAAATTTCTTCAATCGTATCCTGCTGATGCGAATAAAGCTTTATCTCACGCTTTTTTAGATATCTGATGATTGCCGATTTGTCAAATTTCATCTCTTCAAAATTACCTGAAAAATCCGCAGTCCTCCCTTTAATTACCCGGACATCTGCAAGAGAATCTGAAAACCGGCTATTTTCAAGAATACTATCTCTTACTACCTTTGTCTTCATGCAGATCTCCTCAAAAGATCAAGAAGATATGCAAGACTTATAATATCCTGTCTGTTGTGAGCAACTATAGGAACAAGCGGGCCTGGGTTTTCTTTTTTTAGGTATACCTGATACCAACCTGGGACAAGCATTCCGGGGATATCAACCTGACGATTTACTCCAAGATATTTCTCTTCAAGAGTAGATAGTCGACAGTCATGATATTCCTTCTTCCACATCCTCCTGCTTGGATGTAATAGATCAATATGTAACATTTCAGGAAGTAATGGAAGTCCATAATAACACATCCTATCCTGAATATATGGAAGATCAAAACTTCTTCCATTAAATGATACAAGGACACAGGCATCTGATAATGCCTCATTGACAGCTGTCAGGACAGCACACTCTTCTGAAATACTTCTAATCAGATACTGAGTTGAAATCAACTGATCTTGTGATATTTGTGCTATTCCAATAAGAATTACTGGACGTCCAAAGAGACCCATAGTTTCAATATCTATAAATCTAAAGTTTTCGCGATTTATTCCGGATGTACATAGTGTTGTTAACGGATGAGATACTCCGGCTCTTTTTTTAATTTCAAGATAAAGAGTATCTGGATCAGAGCAAAGTCCTGATGATACTCCGAATATATCAAGAAGCCTTCTTGCATCTTCTGAATACCTTCGTATCTGTGTAAGATCAGATATTTTTTGGATACCTCTCATTTTTAACTGCTTCATCCGTTTTATTCCAATTCCTTTTACAAGCGAAAGTTCTCTATCAAGATTTGGAATTGGAGAGGAGGAGAGGAGAAGATCTTTGGGACATGGTTCACTATTTACAATTTTCAGGTATTTACCATCAGAATTTTCTACCTCAACGCCTGATAATACCTCAGTTATAGGGCATCCATCATATCTTTCAAGTAAATCATCAAGAAGGCGCGAAAGTTCGTCATATTTAGTCTTCCCAATTGACGATGGATACATACCCATCCTAAAAACATTATCGTTAGCAACCACTTTATATTCTGGATTTGAGGTTGCCCGCTGCTGCCATCGTTTTGCTACATCAGCAAGCGTATCGGTCATTTAATAAAAATTACCGGCATTGCATATAAACTAAGATGGGCGTAGGGTGAAAGTGAAAAATCCACCATTGCGGGTCAAAATTTGAAATAGGTAGATATTAAACCAAATTTTGAGATCATAATAATCTGATTATTATCTAATACCACAGCTTTTTTCCTCATTATTTCCATAAACTAATACATGAAACAGTCAGTTGGAAAAAAACCAGCAGTAATACCAACTCCACTTTTAGTTATTGGAACTTATGACAGCACCGGAAAAGCAAATGTCATGACCGCCGCATGGGGCGGCATATGTTCAGGAGATCCATTAAGTGTAGCATTTTCTGTTCAAAAACCAAGACACACATATCAGGCACTACTTGAGAAGATGGAATGCACAATTAGTATTCCAACGGCGAAATACATAAAAGAAGTAGACTTTTTTGGAACAAATTCAGGCAAAAATATTGATAAATTCTCGGCAACAGGCCTCACTCCTGAAAAGGCTGAAAAGGTTAATGCTCCGGGGGTTTCAGAGTTCCCAATAGTTCTTGAATGCAAAATAACACAGACTATAGAGATCGGAATTCACGTCCAGTTTATTGCAGAAGTGGTTGATGTAAAGATTGATTCAGACCTTATATCCCCTGAAGGAAAGATAAATACCGAAGATACAACGTTTGTCTACTATGACCCAATAGTTCGAAAGTATATCTCATCTGGAAAAACTCTGATGCCGGCCTTTACAATACTAAAGACAAGCGATCTATGATCACATGATTAAACTGACACTTAATGGTACCAACGGGTGGTATACATCACAAACCGGATATACACTCTCAATACTAATTCAGACTGATGATTACACCATCATTTTAGATGCCGGGGAAGGAATTCATAAGATTGCTGATCTCTGTCCGGAGATCACCACTCCCACCTTTCTTTTTCTTTCTCATATACATATTGATCACATTTCTGGTTTTCACACTCTTGCAAGACTTTCGTGTAAACAGGGCCTTACAATCTGTGTGCCCAGGGGCTTACGTCAAAGGATAACAGATTTTATCAATTATCCTTTTACAATTCCATTAAATGACTTATCATACCCGGTAAGAATAATTGAATTACCAGACGAGATATCAGTACTGCCCTTTAAGGTCACAACCGGGTGGCTTAAACATACACAACCGGTCGTCGGATACAGATTTTCTCTTTCAAAAGAGATTGCATTCTGTACTGATACCGGACGGTGTGATATGCTTTACACTCTTGCTAAAGATGCTGATCTCCTAATTACAGAGTGTTCTAATCTTCCAGGTGAGATCAGTGATGATTGGCCACATCTATGTCCTGAACAGACATTTGAAGTTGCAAAAACTGCTGATGCGAAACAGTTGCTACTTGTCCACTTTTCTGCTGACAGATATACTACAAAAGACATGCGTGAAAATATCAGAAACCTTCCTCTGGCACCGCAAAATCTGATAATTGGACAGGATGATATGGTTATTGAGTTATAATCAGACCTGACCAATTGGTGGGTTTAACTCTTTTTGATATCAGAAAAAATCATTCCACAACATAAACTACTTCATATTAAGAGTAAAACATATAATAACCTTTTTCGGATTTATCATGACTCATACCGCCATCAGATTTATCATTTTGTTGTTTCTAACATGTCTCTGCTTCCAATTTGTAATCGCAGATGGAATACAGGATGCGGCAGTATGGTCAAATAAAGGTAAAACACTATTAGAGAATGGTGATTATACAAATGCACTTGCAGCTTTTGATCAGGCCCTGCTTCTTGATCCATATTACCTGAATGCAATGGTTCTTCGAGGCGATGCCCTCACAGCTCTTGAACAATATAATGAAGCTAACGAAGCATATGACCGGGCTCTTGCAATCGATAAAGCAAATGCAGACATTTATACTAAAAAAGGCAGAGTTCTTTCATATATGGGAAGGTACTCGGACGCATATAATGCATATCAGCGTGCTGTATCTTTAAGCTCAAACAATTTTGCCAGTCAGGATGGATTGGCTGATGTTCTTGCCTCATTAAATCGCTTTTCGGAGGCAGATGAAACATATGACAGAGCTTTGAAGATAGATCCAAAGAACAATGCAACATGGAACAAAAAAGGGTTGGTTTTGGCAAGAATGTTTATGAACGTCGAAGCGGCCTCTGCATTTAATACATCTCTTCAGTTAAATCCTAATTCTGCCGAAGTATGGAATAATTATGGTAGTGCTCTCTTCAGTCAGGGGAAGATGAAAGAAGCTCTTAATGCTTTTGAAAATGCCATTGCACTTGATAAAAGTTATATCCCACAAAAATACGAAGATACCCTTAATATACTCAATTCAGGCAACAATAAGGTGCCCGTTACCACAAATGTTGACGAAACCCCGTCTGATGCAGTATCACAGTTTCTCCTACCGCCGCCTATTTTTATCCTGAATTATCTAATGATAATAATTGGTGTTTTCCTGATAGGATTCCTGATATTCTTACAGATTATCCACAAAAGAAGAGAAAATCTGAAAAAATAACCAACCATCTATCAAATCTCTTATTATTACCCATTCTATCCTAAAACCTATTCTAATGATCAATGATGAATCGAACACCTGGCTACAATTTTTTGTAAATTTTGAATTATTAAAGGCAAACTGATAAATATGCAAATACTTTCTGCATAGGGAAGTAGAGTTGATAAAATGTAACCATTATAGATTTTTAGTAGGATCTTTGAGATAGCAATAACGAAGGTCTGGCATCTTGAAATTCTAACTCTAAAACCCCCCCATAGTTAGTGGACTCTGGAAAAACCAACCTAAATTAGTTATATTCAACAATCCACACGCAAGATATCGGATAAATCTAAATCCAGTCATTATCGCTCTGTTGTTAATGAAACAACCCGATTTCTCTATATACACCACTATTTTTACGCGCAATTAAGAATCTGCCGTAAATGTCCACAGTTTTCAATTTCTTTGACTTGTAAGAACAGTTTACCGTTCTTACAGAAGTCAGAGGTACAAATTACATCTCATAATGTGGGCTTGTTTCCAGAGACATATGATCTCAATTATCAGTGATGTTAATAATATTAGAAATATAGTAGTTGTAATATTTCACCCTGAAGGAGAAAGAAGATAACATGGTAATATCAACAGGTAATTCGATATCATTAGAATCAGAAAAGGCAGGCAATGAAATCCAGGTCGTAGAATTCTGTCTTGGAGGAGAGACTTTTGCAGTAAACCTTTTTGATGTTCGTGAAATCGTAGAAGCATCAAGAATCACCCCTGTCCCTCACGCAGCCTCACATATCAAGGGAATAATAGATCTCCGGGGAGAAATTACAACGATTGTAGACCTTAAAAAGATCCTACAAATATCAGAGTCTAAAAAAGTTAAAACTGATGAAGATGGGGGAGATTCGTCAAGATTTATCGTTCTTGATGAAAGTGTTACAAAAGTTAAAACAGGAATTGTAGTTGATGATGTTACATCAGTGCTCAATGTCCCTACATCTGAAATTGATCAGGCAACACATGATGCTGACTCATATATCCTTGGAATTATTAAGAAATCTGTCGGTGACAAGGAAGAAGGAAGAAAAGAACTTGTTATCTGGATAGATGTCAGAGCCCTTCTTCAGAGCGTATAACTTTTTTTTACCGAGAGACGAACTGAATTAAACAATACTGCAACCGTTGCTATTTGATGACCAACGGCTCCTAATGCCGGAGGCAAAAGTCCAACTGAAGCTGCAATAATCATAACAAAACTAAATACAAGGGCCATAACTAAATTCTCGATTATCACATGATTAGTCCTTCTTCCGAGGTCAAAAAACATTGGAAGCCGGGAAAGCCCTTCACGCATAAGCACTACATGAGAAGTCTTCAAAGCAACAGTATCTGACCGGCTTCCAATCGCAACACCAATATCTGCCATTGCAAGAGCCGGGCCGTCGTTGGTTCCATCTCCAATATAACAGACCTTTTCGCCGTTTTTTTGGTACTCTTCAATAATATGGCATTTTTCATCTGGAAGTACCCCTGATCTTACCATACTTTCCAGAAGACCTGCTGCTTTTGCGATTTTCTTAACAGAATCACCACTATCACCGGTGACCATCCCGATCTTACTTATTCCAGATTTTCTGATGCTCTCGATAGTATCAAATGATTCTGGCCTTATTTCATCATTCAGATAAATTGAACCAAGAAAACGCCCGTCACAAGCTACAAAGATCTTCATCTGACCGTTAGTACTGCCTTCTCTAATTGAAATACCATTATTTGAAAGAAATTGACGACTACCAACAAGAATTATAGATCCATCACAGACTGCCCGGATTCCTAAACCTGAATCCATCACATTCTCACCATTGCATATCAGATTTAATCCGGTTTTTTTACATTCCTTTATTATTGCCTTCGCGATTGGATGAGATGATGCACTCTCAGCTATTCCAGCTTTAAAGAGGAGTTCTTCTTCGCTACAATTATATGGATCTATTGCTGAAACCTCCATATTTCCACCGGTAAGAGTTCCTGTTTTATCAAATAGCACAACTGAAATATTTTGGCATGCTTCAAGAAATTCACCACCTTTAACTAAAATACCTTGTTTTGCAGCATAACCCACAGCAGCAATTACAGCTGATGGCGTTGCAAGAAGAAGAGCACAAGGACATGCTACCACAAGCACTGTTACTGCCCTTATAGGATCTCTTGTTAAAAGTATGACAATCGCTGCTATTATCAGAATAACCGGCGAATAATACCGTGAAAACCGGTTTATCATGAGCATTGTCGGGGGTCGCCTCTGACCTGCTTCTGATACAAGTTTCACGATATTTCCAAGTGTGGAATCCTCTGCATCAGCATCAGCCCGAATCTTCAAGGTTCCATTATAGTTAATAGATCCAGAGTATACTTTGTCAGAAACATCTTTTTCTACCGGAAGGCTCTCACCAGTAAGACATGACTCATCAAGGTCAGATCTCCCCTCTATTACTGTTCCATCAACAGGTACAACATCTCCGGGTCTTACCAGGACGAGATCACCTTTAATTATCTCACTTACCCTCACTTCCTCAATTGTATCTCCAATAATTTTATGTCCATATACAGGATTTCCCTCAATGATTTTTCTGATGTCTCGTCCTGATCTTGCATACGCCCATGATTCTACCAATTCTCCAATTGTAAGGATTACCGCAACCTCGGCTGCCACAACAAATTCAGAAAGGAGAATACAGCCGATAATTGCAATACTTACAAGTTCATTTACATTTCGTTTTCCATTTAAAAGTCCCACAACTGCTTCTTTAAAGATAGGAAAAGCTGTTATTGCAAGCACTACTATTGAAAGTACAATTACAGGTACTTGATATTCTGATGAACTATTCTCAAGAATAACTGCAATTATGGTTAGTATACCTACAAAAACAGTTATCAGTAGTTGCCTGTGAAATGATTCTTCGCTGTGCACATGGTTATGATCAGGGTCATGATTATGACACTGCTCATTGCATTGGCAATTGCATTGACATTTTTTTCCCATTTCTTTCATATCCTCATATATGCTTGGCTGCTTTTCTGAGGAACTTTGTAAATAATTTAGCATCCTCGATGCCAAGGACAGAAACAAGATCACCTGCAAGACTTAAGTGGTGTCTGTGATGAGCAAGATACTCATTGTTTCCATTTTCAGTCAGTTCAATAATGTATGATCTCCGGTCATTAGGTGCACGCTTCCTACATGCATAGCCTCCACGCTCAAGTCTGTCAACAGTAACAGTTGTTGTGCCAGTGGTGACTCCAAGTCTTTCAGAGAGATCTTTCATGTTCATTCTGCCATAATGCCCAAGAATCTCAATTGCATGTGTATCAGAGATCTTAAGGTGTGAAGACTGAATTACTGACGATTCCCAGGATGTAATATGATCATAAAACTCAAGCAACCCCTCATTTAAAGATTCAACAGTACCTGTTAAATCATCAGAATTCTCATCAATCATTTTTCACCAGGATTATTTGTATAACATATACTTTGATTTTCAAACTATTTGAATATTAGACATACTTATTTTCAAACAATATTGGTTAAAGTATAGGAGATAAGACTATATCATATTCCATAAAAGATGTCTAACAGATATCTTATGATTCATATCTGTGCATTCTGTGAGAGGGAGATAACAAAAGACGGAGATATAGTATCAGAAATAAAAATGCAAGACGAAGATGATATTTCTCATGGAGTATGCAGGAATTGTTATTTACATATTAAAGCCAGTATGGGTGTTGACATAAATGAATACCTTTACACTCTTTCATACCCTGTTGTGTTGTTAAATAGCGAGCTGGCAGTTAATCTGATGAACAGTGCAGGTAGAAAAATCACAGAGAAGACCGAAAAAGAGGCTTACATGCATAAATTAGGTGAAGTCTTCGAATGTGAAAACTCATATAAAGAAGGTGGCTGCGGGGGAAGTATATGCTGCTCAGGGTGTACAATACGAAGATCGATTATAAAGACATTTAGGACTGGTGAAGAACTTGATAATGTCCCGGCTGTTCTTCATAAAAAAGAGGATTGTGGTTCAACCAATGTTAACATGCTTGTTTCAACAAGAAAACAGGGCGGTGTTGTCCTGTTAATAATAAAAACGGTATAATTAATTTACAAATTATTTCACAAGTGCTTTTCCAAGCGCTACAGCTTCATTTATCTTATCAGGAAACTTATTCAGTTCATCAGGTGCCATTAGAGTATTCTGCCAGATAAAACCTGCATCCTTAAATCCAAACATTGAGAAGACATTCTTCATATATGCATTAATCGGGTTTAGAACCTCTTCACCGGCAGAGCCACATGTAAGCGCCAAAACAAACTTCTTTCCTGCCGGGATTCGTGGAGAAAAATCTGGATTAAGAAGAGCAAACAATCTGTCAAGTAATGGATATGCCTGCGCAGCAAGTCTGTAGAAATAGACAGGTGACCCAAACACAACTGCATCTGCATCCATAAGTTTCTGGTAGATTTCCGTCATTCCATCATCCTGAATACATGAATCTCCTCCTTTACATGCATTGCAACCTTTGCACGGATTGATATCGGCATTAGACAGTCTGATAAGTTCAATCTCTGCTCCGGCTTCTTTTGCCCCGGCAAGGACATGCTCAACAAGACTATAACTATTACCCTTCCGCGGGCTTGCTGATAATCCAATTACCTTCATAGGTTATAATAAGTGATATAAGGATTTGAATATTCCCCAGATAAGTTGCAACTGGTTTTAACTGTTGCAGGAACGTTTATTTTACATTCCAGATTCAAAACACCCTTACTCCTTTCACCACGAAACAAGTGATTTCATAAAAGTTTCATAAAAGTTTCAACCAGTAATTAACTTCCGGTTATCAGATTTGAGAGAAAATATATTTAGAATCAAAAATTCTGCAGATAACATACGTATAATTGATTTCAGACTGATATTTACTGTTTTTCGCTACATTGTTTATCTGCTGTTTCAAACAATGATTGTATGTCACAAGCGTCAGGGTTGTGGCACAGATATTTGAAGTTCATGTCCTCCTACATGTAAGCCCTCCTCCTGTGCCACTCTCTGAAAAATAAAGGTGTATCATGAAATTAAACAGACCACTTGGAAATTCATACAATGACAGGCAGATAAAACTTATCAGTTATTTAAAAGAAAAGGTAAATTCTGGAAAATGCTTCTTAAAATCAAAGTATATTGCCGAAGATCTTGGTCTTTCCTCAAAAGAGGTTGGAACCAATATGGCAATTCTTTCAGAGACATGCCCTGACTTCTCAATTGAGAGGTACAGTTACTCAAACAGTACAACCTGGCTTGTCTCTATTCATGGTGTAGCGATATAAACGACTTCCCTATTTTTCCTCCTTTCACTCATTAGAGAAATCGGTTTTACTTGTTCACTGCTCTTATAAACACAGACATACTGTTTGACGGAAGATACTCATTGTTTCCTTCAAATCTTGCCTGAAGTGGAACAGAATCAGCAAACATCGTGGTAATTGTAGATTCGTAATTTCCATTACTATCAGTTCTGACCGTATTTAGTGAACCAAAACCATACCCATCATCTTCACCGACAACAATTGAAGCCTTTGCAACTCCAACACCCGATGAATCAGTAAGCCGACCTGAAAGCGTTACTTCATCGCCCACATATGGAGTTGTTGTGCTTACACGAAGAGTCAATTGTGTTGGCAGAGGTGAAGAAACATCAGATCTTTTGGAAGTAGAAGATACAGAGGCAACAGGAGTTGCAGCGGTCTTTACAGGCTGCACAGGCACTGTATCTATGTTCATCGCCATATTGGCCGAATTATCATTAGATTCAAAGGTTACTGCATTAGATACAGCAGATCCTGTGCTTCCAGCAGCTGATGCAGCATACCTGACCATTCCTCTTGCTGATTCAGGAACTATCCATACAAACATCCCATTATCATCTGTTTTAGTAGTTCCAACCTCCTTAAAATCAGATGAAAGTGATTCACGTCCGGTAATGACTACCTCAAGATTATTCTTCTGGGAACTGACATACCCGACAAGCATATCAGGTCCGGTGGTAACACTTGCTGGAACCGCTGACAGGGTGATTGTAAACGATACTTTTGAAACCTGAGCCTTATTAACTGGAGTTTCTACAAGAGCTGAATATTCCTCAGATCCAAAAAATCCATGATTTTGATTTGATTCAACTATATTTCCGGATTCAAAACCTATACCTGTTGTTGATTCCTTTGGATCTATTACAGAATCAAAGGCTGCCACGGGTAAAACAAGTCCTGCAATAAAAAGACATGTTATTAAAAGATAACAGTTCAGAGACTTCATAAATGTATATCTCATTCGCAGATTAATAATCTGTCCCTCATACTTTTAGCGGCTATTGCAAGAAGATATCCTAGAACACTGAGAAGAATAATTGTTGAACCTGATGGTGCATCATATACCCATGAGAGCATAATCCCGGCAGTTGTGAATAAACAGCCGGTAATTGTCGCACTAATCATCATTCCCTTCAATGTTTTTGAAAAAAGCCTTGCAATTGCTGCCGGAAGTGTAAGCATTGCAATCACAAGAATAATTCCAACAACCTGAATAAGGACAACAATAGTCACTGCTGTAAGTATTAGATAAATAAACTGAATTGATTTTGCAGGAACTCCAAGAATGGATGCATATTCAGGATCAAAAGTAACACCCTGAAGTGCCGGATATAACAGATATGTAACAATCACTACAACAACAGCAAGTACTGCCGTTAACGCCAGATTATAAGGAGATACAATCAGAATATTACCAAAAAGATAACTAAAAAGATCAGGTGTATAACCGGATACAAAAGAGATACAAAGGACACCAAATGCCATTCCTCCTGCCCAGAATGCACCGATTAATGTATCAATATGCTGGCGTGCTCTCTCCATCATTATATGAATAATTCCAGCAATTACTACGGTAAACCCGAAGGCTCCAGCAAGAGGATCAATTCCAAGCAGAAATCCAAGACCAATCCCTCCAAAGGAAGCATGAGATAACCCTCCGGCAACTGATACCATATGTTTTACAATAACATAACTCCCGATTATCCCACAGATTATTGATGATACAAAACCTGTCATTATCGCAATTCTGAAAAACTCATAACCAAATGCTTCTATCATTTTTCCTCCTCATGACAACAGAGCACTCTGTGAGGAACATGTCCATGAGTTATCAGTTCAACAGGACATCCATAAGTTTTTGAGATCATCTCCTCAGTTAAAAGGGCATTATCATGAACAAACATCTGTTTATTAAGACAGGCAATTCTTGTAACCTGATTTGAGATAACTCCAATATCATGAGTTATCATAATCACTGTTATCTCATGAGATAATGCAGCAAGAAGTTCATAGAACTGCTGTTCTGTGGGTGTATCTACATACACGGCAGGTTCATCAAGTATAAGAATGTCAGGTTCTCCTGCAAGAGCTCTTGCAATCAAAACCCGCTGTCGCTGACCACCCGATAGATCTGATACAGGCCTACCAGATAATGAGAGCGAAGACATCCTTTCAAGAGCAGAGGCGGCAGCTTCATAATCAACTGATGAATATCTTGAAAAGAGACCTTTTCTTCCAAGCCTTCCTGTAAGGACCATCTCACGGACAGTTATCGGAAACTGAAAATCAAATTCCTGATATTGAGGTACATAACCTATACGTTTTCGATTAATGGTTGAAAGAGACTCTCCAAAGACCTTAATTTCCCCAGTAGCCGGGAGAAGACCAAGAACTGCCCTGATAAGGGTAGTTTTTCCAGCTCCATTAGGCCCGATAATTGCAAAGAAATCTCCCATCTCAACTTCAAATGAGACATCATCAAGTATGAGATTTCCAGATAACATTACTGACAGGTTTTTTACTTCAATTACCGGAGTCATGCTTTAAGACTACTGCTTTCCTGAATTTTTTCTGCAATATTCTGCATATTTTCTAGGTAATTCGTTTCAAGTGGACTTATCAGAACTACTGTTCCATTAATTGCATTTGCAATAGTCTCTGCCTGTGATGAGGACTCTTCAGGCTCTGTGAATATTACAGTAATCCCATCCTTTTTGCATTGATCAATCAATGCTGCAAGTTGCTGCCCTGATGTTTCTTTTCCATCTTTTTCAACAGACACCTGCGAAAGTCCAAATTCTTTGCAGAAATAACCAAATGCCGGGTGATACACCAGAATCTCCTTTGACTTAAGATTTGAGACTTCTGATGAGATCTCTGATTTTAACTGATTAAGTTTTAAAAGATACTGGTCACGGTTAGATTCATAATTTGCAGATTTATCAGCATTTAATCCAGAGAGAGCAGTTGTTGTTGTATTTACAATAGATGCCGAATTAGAGAGTGACAGCCAGATATGAGGATCAATTGCTTCAACATCACCATCTTCATCAACTTCGCCACTGCCCGGAAGAAGTGTAATATCCTCTGACAGGTTAACAAATGGAAGTAATGGATACATTCCGTGAATCTTCTCTATCCAGCGGTTTTCAAACTCAATACCTGAACCAAGTGCAAGATAGAGATCAGCCTCTTCAAGTGCCTTTATCTGTGACGGAGTAGGCTCATAGACATGAGGGGACGCTCCCTGTGGAACCATTACAAGGACATTTACGTCATCACCGGCAACTGCCCGTATAAATTCCTCCTGTGGAGGGATAGTACA
>CAYSSW010000014.1:0-18644 GCA_964434005.1 uncultured Methanospirillum sp. | reverse complement strand
TCTGTTCTGAACTATTACCGGTGGAATTACTGGTGCACCCGGCAAATATGATTGTTAGAATTATACAGGATATTAATAATAAATTTAGCTTTAAGCTCACTTTATTCACCATTTAAATTACAGCAAACGGGATCATTTTCTATTATTCCGCATGAAGATTGGCGTGGATGTCCAAATGAACGACATATCTGGTTTACATTTTCCCTTGTAACAAGGTGCTCAATCAGTTTTGCCTGTTTGCAAGCTTCCTCATCAGAAAGGCCACATCTTGTAAACATTAATGCAAGTATCCGATGGCGCCGGTAGAGATATCTCGCAAATTCCTCACCCTTTTCAGTGAGAACAGCCTCATGGTAAGGATTTTGAATCAGATATCCTGAACCTGCAAGTTCACGGAGAGATCTTGCAACGGTTGCAGAGGAGACACCAAAATGTCCGGCAATTTCTCCAGATTTTGCCGACCCGCCCAGTTCATAGAGAAATTTAATGAACCTTATCTTCTGGGGGGTCTCAATTCCCCTTTGCATATATAGAGATAAGGGGTAATAGAAAATAAAGCTATAAGCTAATGAAATATCCAGAGTGATATTATCTTTTGAACACATAAATCTCAATATGATATTTGTAAGATGGATCCCGGCAGTCCTTATCGTGGTAATAATCGCCATGTCTGCCGGATGTATCGAAGAAAATGAAAAATCCGAGATTTTAGTGAATTATACTGATGATATTTACGCATATACAGTTCCCCTCCCTGAAAGTTATTCAGCAAACATTGAAAACAATCAGACACTTGTAATCAGTGATTCTGAAAAACGGAGAAGTATTGTTGTTCAACCATATACCTTCGATTTAAAAAACATTACTGCTCAAAAACTATCTGAAATGTTAATATCTGATAGATATGGAGACACTACCTTTACTTCAAATAGTTATCAGGAAAGCAAAGATAGACTTCGGTATTATCAAAAACTTGGATATAAGAATTCTATAGAAGATAAACAGGCAATAATCAGGTCAGGAATATACGAAAATACCGGATATGCTTTCCTTTATGAAGCACCAGCCGAAACATTTGAGACTGATGAAAAAATACTTGTAAAAATTCTTTCAGGACTTACTGTTCAAAAACCAGATAATATTCTTTATCATCCAGGGATGCTCGCAACCGGTGAAACTATTGAGATATCCCCAGTTGTTCTTGAAACAGCCTTTAAACCTGATTATAACGGAAGTGTCAGATTAAATGTCCCTTCAGACTTTACAGCTGGTGAACAGTTAAGCCTTGATGACAATGTAAACTGGTGGACAGGAGATAAACGATACTATAGTCAGGTTTTTGTCCTCAATAATATTATTGCCTTTGATTCAATGGAAGCAAGAGAAAATGCTCTTTCAAAAATCGGTGATAAAAATGTTACACAGGCAGGTCCGGTCCAAAAACTGAAGTTTGTAATGAACACTCCGATTACCAAAGGATACAATTGTACAGATTTCATCAATTCAACACTGACACAGATTGTTGCAAACCCATCATTTATGCTTTATTATCCAAATATTATGGGAATAACAAATATTACCATTACTGATTCAAAGAATCTGACATCAGGAGAGGGTTTTCTTCTCGAATTTGTCCGGGATAAAAAGCCTGAAACTGCAAAAGTAATAGTATATACCAGACAATTACAGGATGGCCTGATAGATACTTCAATTTATGGAATTTCAGCTCCTGCTGATGAATTTAATATTACAGAACCATTCCTTGCAGACATTATGAGATCAGCAAAAGATAATTCATCGCTTTCAAGAGATATCGGCAGTTGGTTCCAAAGTCAAAGCCCACATAAACAACTCTCAAAAGACTGGAATGACAATCTCATATGGATGGAAGCTATGAGTGTCAGAGATGTATCATGGTTCCCAAAATATGCAGATATGAACACTACCGAATTTCTTTTTGGTAATTAACATTCCATGAGATAATACTGACCATTGTCAGTTCACGAAATAAAACTTTATTCCCTTTTTTTATAATAAAATCATCAAGCAGCGGAATTAAACATTCAGGCTCTTTCCAGCCAATTCTATCAGTAATATCTAATGCAGCACTCTCTATTGAATCATAAACCTCTTTATAACCGTATGAAGAGACCTGCGGAGAAATTCCTATTGACTGAAGCACCATATAGAGAAGATCTGCTCTTGGAGGAGGATTATATCTTTCATTTATCACTTGCAAAAAGAGGGCATTTTTCATTTTATCCCAGAATGAGTCTCCTGAAAACCAGACGATTACTACTTTTCCAGAGCATACCGCTTCCATTTTCCTGATACTTTCAACAATGTCAGACATTAAAATAGAAAAGCCGGCAAAGACAATGTCAAACTTACATGGAAGAGTTCTAATGTCTAATTCTTCCCAGGTACTTTTTATATGTCTAATATTTGTATTTTTAATATTTCTCTCAAGAATCTTTATCATTCCAGAAGAGGGTTCGATTACTGTTACATCAGCACCCATCTCTGCAAATGGAAGAGCAAATGTTCCAGGGCCTCCACCAATATCAAGTACCTTCATCCCCGGCTTTATTGAAAGAGTTTTCAGAACCGGGGCATGTCTCTCCGGATTACTACAGACAAAATTCCAGTAGTTTTCTGCCTTTTTATCATCAGCCCATAAATTGGCGGGATTAATACTATGCTGCTCTATTAACACTAATCTTTCATTCCACACAGATGACCAGTTAATCTTCTGCCAGTCTTCTGCAATTTTACTGGAATTCATAAAAAATCAGATCTGGAATTGTTTCATTTCAGTAGTAAGACTGCCAGACACTTTATGTACTTCATTTATCATATCTACAATCTGATCTATTGCTGCTGAAGTCTCTTCTGTTGCAGCCGCTGCATCAACAGACTGTTGGGCTGTCTTCTTCACACGATTGCCGACTTCATGCATGCTTGCAGTAATTTCCTCAACAACCGCGGCCTGCTGCTCGGAAGAGGTAGCTACCTCATCAATTCTTGTACTTATTGTCTCAACTGATGTTGTAATCTCGCCAAAGACATCAAGAGCATCCTTTAATGCAGTACCACCATCTTTCACAACTTCTGAACTTTTATCCATCGTGTCTGATGCTGTCTCCATCTTTTTCTGAAGAGATGAGATCATTGTAGTGATATTTTCAGCAGATTTTCTTGATTCCTGCGCAAGTGACTTAACTTCAGCGGCAACTACTGCAAAACCTCTTCCCATCTCACCTGCTCGTGCTGCTTCTATTGCCGCATTTAATGCAAGAAGATTAGTTTGATTTGCAATATCAGTGATAACATGTGTTATCTTGTTGATTCTGGCCATTTCATCTGCGATATCATGAACTAAAATATCAACTTCAGTTGTAGTCTTTGTAATCTCTACCATTCCACGTTCGGCATTTTTTGCCATCTTTGAACCGTTTGCTGCGAGTTCACTTGCATTTGCTGCCAGCCTGTTTACCTCATCGGTCCTTGAGGATACATCAGAGACTGATACTGCAAGTCCCTCCATTGCAGTTAGGACATCACGAATGCCGTCACCACCTTCATCAGCCTGTGTACTTACCACCTGGGCATTTTGTGCAAGTGCTGCTGCACCTCGTGAGATATCCTTAACACCGGCATTTGCAACTTCAGTTATTGTGTTGAGATTTCCAATCTGATCATCTATGAGTTTTACCACATCAGAGACCTGTACACCTACCATATCAAGTGAATCACGGAACTGCGACCATTGACCATTGAAAGGCTTTGATCTGTCGACTCTCTCTGAAAAATTATATGAGGCATAAAAATCTGCAACTCTCATAGTCTCCTGAACCGGGATAATGACCGAGTCAAGAATATCATTAATCCCGTCAACAATGACCTTAAAGTCTCCAAGATGTTTTGATGAATCAACTCTTACCTCAAGATCTCCTTGGATACCTGCCGATGCAAGCATTTTTACATCAGTCACAAGAAGTCTTATATTGTCGCGCATACGAGTCAATGGGATATACAAATCATCTTTATCGGATGCTTTTTCGATATCTGCTGACATATCTCCATCAGCAATACATGTTACATAATTAATGAGGTAGACAAGCCAGTCATGAACAGCATTAATTGAATTCTTGATATTTGCATGATCTCCTCTGCACTCCATCTCCATTTTTGTGCTGAGATCTCCCCCTTTAATCTTAGATAAAATTCTATTACTTTCACGAACAGGTGCAAGGATTGCATTAAGCATCTCATTAATTCCAACAATTATGTTGGAATATTCTCCATCAAAGTTATTTGCATCTCCTCTGTATGACAATTTTCCTTCTTTTGCAGCCGAGGTAATCATTTCAATTTCGGTTTCAAGATTTTTAAGGTTTTTAGCAAGTCCGTTTACAACCACACGGAAATGCTCATGTTCACCTTCATAAGCGGTGGCAATATATGAGTCAAGATCTCCCTTTTCAATATTAAAGAGAGATTTTCCGATATCTCTGAACGGAAAAAGAATAGAATCAAGCATTCTGTTTATATCATGGGCAAGATCTCCAAGATCTCCACTATACTGGTCGGTATTTAGTCGGGTGCGAAGATTTCCTTTTCCAACATCATCAGCTAGTCCTAATACTTCTCCAATTATTTTTGCCTGATTTGTATTATTAATGAGAGTTACAACAAGATACTCTCTTTCTTCATGAACAGTGTGTTTAATGTGAATTCTGGTGTTTATAAGAACTTTATCAAAACATTTGTGCAGCCAGTCAAATTTCAATATTTTTTTCTGATATAAATTCTGTTTAATAGTTTCAACATAATCAGCCGAAAGAGTTCCATCCGGCTGATGCCGAGGGGTGTTTTCAAGTGGACCAGTTCCAATGAGATCAGATTTACTGCCGGCATGGAATAGAATTACTGCCGCATCATTACATTGAATATATTTTCCGTCTTCAATAATCATTATTGGTTGAGGAATTTCATCAAGGAGGTCTATTACTTCTTTTCTCTGAAAATATGGATCAATCTTCTCTTTTTCCATGACACACCATTCTTGAAGAACTATACATTATTATAGTACATATGCATAAAAAAGGGTATTGATAAGTTAATTTCTTAACGGCAGCCCAAAAAAAACAAACATTCTTATTTTAACAGGTCGATTAAGTGTTATGGCAAATGCAATTATTGCTGCAATTATGTCCTTTATCATCCCGGGACTTGGACAACTTTATACCGGACAGTTGATCAAGGCAATAATCATGTTTGTAATCTGGCTTATTGTCGGTGGAGCAAGTCTGTTTTTAGGTATACCAATCAGCCTGCTTGTATCAATCTATGCTGCATATGATGCATACAAGTCTGTATAGGTAATCTTTCTTTTTTAATATCTGAAATTACTATCCCTTGAAAGATACCTCTTATGTGCTGGTTTTTTTAGAAGAAAACTCAGAAACAATTTCTTGGATGCCAGTAATAGTTATTCATGCAGGATGAAATCATCGTGGTCAGTACACCCTTTGTTCCTGGCCAAAAAATTGTTGAGAATGTGGGTTTTACCTGGGGACTGATCGTTAGAAGCAGAGGAATCGGAGGAAATCTCGTTGCAGGGCTTCGAACTATTACCGGCGGTGAGATTCATGAATACACAGAACTCTTAAATGAAGCAAGATCCAATGCTCTTGAACGGCTTAAAGTTCATGCAAAGCAACTTGGAGCAAATGCAGTTATTAGTGTCCAGTTTGATTCTTCAGAAATTGGCCAGTCAATGACAGAAGTACTTGCCTATGGAACAGCAGTTAAAGTTGAAGCAGAGACCGAAAAGATATCACCGGTAAGATTAACTTAAAAAAAGTTTTAGAGATATTGATTTTTCTTCAGCCAGTCTCGCTGTGGAGGAGTGTATCTATATGATATATCACATTTTTCGTTCTGGAATGTCCAGGGAGTTACGATAATGATATCCCCTTCACGGATCCATGCACGCTTTTTAATTTTTCCTTTGATACGACCCATTCTGGTGATTCCATCCGCACATCTGACACGAATGTGATTTGAACCAAGCATAAGCTCAGCATATCCAAATAATTCACCTTTTCTTTTGTTTGGAAGACGAACTCTTACAACAGATCCATCATTTGCGGCTGTTTCAACATCCACATAACTCTCTTCGACACTATTTGTTGGGGTTATCAGACCAGCTCCTATTATAAAATTGATTTATGATCGAATGAAGGTATCGGTAAGAGGTGAGAACACGATTTTTACCCTTCCTATAATTCTCCAATTAGAAAATTCTGCGCTTTTGATTGCGATTATAATGGATAATAACAAATTTTACATATTTTTCTCATTTGAATCAAAACTGAAGGCTGGTTTTATACCTAACATGGTACTTTCTTCGTTAGTCATTATTAACATGGAAACAGATTAATTGATATCAATCTATATGGTGGACAATATATTATGAGAGGTATAATAAAACCAGGAATAAGGTTGTTATTATTTCTGATATTTTTAATGCTTTTGACGGGGTTAACTACCGCTGTAAATGAACCATTCTCTGAGCAATCATCAGTTTCAAATCAGGTGGTTATCTTTTCAGGAGCCATTCCAGCCGGAGATGGAAATGTTTCAATTCGGGCAACTTCTGGAACTATCTATCAGATTCCTGCTTTGACGCCACTTGGAATTATTCAGGCACTTGCCGGAACAGGGATGATTGAAAATTATAAGATCAGTGATTCTTTAATCCCAAGCAGAGGGATTTTCACTCTTGATGCAGTTGATTCTTATGAGGTTAATGGAAATCTGGGATGGTTTGTGCAGGTAAATGGAAATGGACTTCGAGAATTCCTGCTTCCAGCCCGTGAGGGTTTAAATACGTATATACTTAAGAACGGTGATGTTGTTATTTTTGGCTACGGTGATCCAACAATCTCTGTTTCACAGGCTAAAGCCATAATTCAAGTGCAGATTGGGGATTATATGTTTAATCAACCCACTGTATCAGAACCGGTAGTGACTTCACCTGCACCAATATCAGAGCCTGTAGTTAATGTATCAACTACAGTGGAGCCAGTTACTACGTTAACAACAGAACCAACCACTGAACCTGTTGTTAATGTTTCAGCGGCAATGGACTCTGTTGCAACACATGAGCCTACACCAGAACCAACTCAGGAAACAGTAGTGGCTACACAGGAACCGACACCGGTACCTACACCGGAACCAACTCCAGAACCAACTCAGGAAACAGTAGTGGCTACACAGGAACCGACACCTGAACCTACACCAGAACCAACTCAGGAAACAGTAGTGGCTACACAGGAACCAACACCTGAACCAACTCAGGAAACAGTAGTGGCAACACCTGAACCTACACCAGAACCTGTTGAGGAGCCAACCATTAATTCAACCGAGCAGAATACCACCAAGATAATAATTGAAACTCCGGAACCGACTCCTACAAAAGATCCTGAAGAAGAGAAGGTGATCTTTGACGGTAAGAGCTATTTACAGAAAGGAACTGTCAATGTTACAGCTAAGTCTGGTGCATCATATTCAATACCGGCAGACAGCCCACTTGGAGTCTTAAATCACTTGTATACTGAAGGAAAACTCAGAGTCTTAAGTATCACAGATCAGGGAATGAGAAAAGGTGGAATTCTTGTAATTGATGGAATTAATGACAAATTCTTCTCAGGTTCTGAGACATGGTTTACTGAAGTAAATGGAGTACTCTTACAGGAATACTTTAAACCTGAAACTGAAGGATTAAACATCTATATTCTTCAGCCAGGGGACATCATGACACTTTATTATGGAGATCCTGCAGAGCCTGTAAACCTTGCAAAATCTGTAATACAGATTGAATTAGAGAACTAATACTTATCTTTTTAGATCATTTACTGCATCCTCACTCACTGTTTCATCAAACATAACATGAATAAGATCATGAGCTGCATCAAACCAGTCTGAGATATCAACTTTTGTAACTGATGTACTTTTGATCTCAAAGATGAGATCCATATTAAAAAGAGAGCATTGACAGCCTGTACTTATTGAACTGTGAAAGAGCACAAGTTTTCCGGACGAGAGCCCAAACTGACCATACCCTTCCTTCCCTCCATGAAAGATATCTGTATCTTTCACAAGATATCTTGCACGTTTGCCTGATGGAATCTCAAAGACATCTGAGTATCTAAGCAGGCATTCACAATTTTCATCTATTTCATCTAAAACTTTGGAAATCTCATTATAAATTGCTTTCCAGCCTGGGTATGGTGCCATTATTGAACCGGCCTTAACATCCCCGGAACCAGGTTTAATCATGTAATACACCTCTTTTACAGGTGAAACCGTGAAATTATGAGGAGGAGGACTATTACCATTATTCATAATATCTCATTGGTCTTACAGGTAATAATTACGATGTTCTCATAAATTCCAGATGAGATGCACATTAAATATTAAACCCGATAGGTGAAGAGGTAACCGCAATATAAACAAAAAAATTCAGGAATCTTGGATATAAATATCAGATAAAAAATTTTCACACATTCTAAATAACTCTAAAAAACCTGTTCTATCAACAACATTTTCTTCATAAACATAGAAGCTTTCATATGGATGGTAAATACCTGACAATGATTCTAACAATTTTCTGCCTTGTTTTTGTAATACCAGCAAGTACAGCAGATAATTTTACAGACACTCCTGAAATAACGACTGAACCTACAATAATCTCGTCATTTGTAGAACAAGCAGAATTGCCAACTGATCAATATATGTATTACGAAATTGAGACATCTCCAACAGGAGCAGATGTAATATTTGATGGAAATCAGATGGGAACAGCACCAGTTACCGTTCCATCATCAGAATCATCATCTCATACAATCGTTGCAAGTCTTGACGGATACGAAGAACAGACAATAACAGTAACTGATAAACTCACACCTGGCGAGACCAAAATTGTAATGATAACACTTGTAAAAAATGCAGGCGATACGATAAAAACAGGGGGAGAACAGCAGGAAACACCACCACCCAATACTGTCTTACCTGTAATTCAAACAACAGAAACAAGCACTAAATCCATGCCAGGGCCAATACCAAATCCTGGAGACATTGGATCACTTAATGTAGTAACCAGCCCTCCGGGGGCTGGAGTAATCATTGATGGAACAACTATTGGAATGACTCCATTAAGATCTACTCTATACACAGGGACTTACGTGTTAACACTTGTTCACCCTGATTTCTTGCCGATCTCACAATTTATAACAATAAATCCCGGAGAAGAGACGAGAATTAATACAACCCTCACCAAAAGAAAACCACCGGTTGGAAATCTTAAAGTAAATTCAAATCCTTCAAGCGGAATAGTTACACTTGATTCAGTACAGAAAGGTCAGACTCCTGTTATGATTAAGAATCTGTATCCGGGGAGTTACATGCTCCGGATATCAGTTCCCGGGCAGAATTACCTTGACTGGATAGGCTTTGCAAAGATAGAGGCCGGGAAAACCACAACAATAGATGCAATATTGCCCTTAAAAAAATCTGCACAAAATACCGGTTACCTAATGATTGAATCAACACCATCTGAAGCAGATGTATATGTGGATGGCGTTTATCAGGGAACAACACCTATTCATCTCGCAGAATTAATAACCGGGACACATGAAGTCAAAATCTCATTTTCAGGATATGAAAGCAGTGTAATCACTGTCAATATCAGAAGTGGAGAGACTGCAACTATTTCAGCAAATCTAAATAGGGGAGGGATAGTTGATAGATCAAATCTTGTCAGACTTTCCGATGATGCCGCTGTATACTTTAAATCAAACGGCAGAACAGAGGCTATTGCCGCTTATTCAGACAAGGATGCAGGCTTTAACCGGGACGGTGTTTACATCGTTGCAATGGATCTCAATGGAACAATTATTTCAAACAGTGCCCATCCTGAAACCATAGGAAAAAACATACTTGAAATGGCAGATATCGGTGGTGTATACTCTGGAAGGCTTATGATAGAACTTGCAAAAAGTGGAGGAGGTTTCCTCTATGATCTGCTGCTTTCAGGAAATTCGAACAAAGTATCACTTGTATATGCAAGACCTCCTTTAAGTGGAGTTGTAATAGCAGCCGTTGAAGCAGAACCGAAAATTATGGTTCCAGATGTCCCAGTGGAGAGAAAACAGATGCAGGAGATGGTAACCACAACAATTCGTGGAAGAACAACAGCAAACTTTGTTCAAAGCATCTATCTACACGAATTCTCGTTTATAAGTGGAATACCTACGATTTCACCGGCATCTACAATAACTCCAATCTCTTCATCACCAGAATCCAATGAAATCATGATGATGAGTGATTCAGTTATTAATACCTCAGAACTCATGAGTATTGCTGCAAAAGATGGAGGAGGATACCTCTGGATTCCACAAGGTGGAGAAGATGGGGAACAGACATTAAAACTTGGTTTTGTTGGACAGAAAGATGATGAAACCGGAGTAATGGCGATTGCAAATGATTACACCAATAATACAACAAATACTACTGATCCTGACAGGATTAAGATATAATTAAAGGATAAAATATAATCAGATTCATACAAAAACTAATTATGGTTTTTGCTGAAATCACCCTCTTTCGCAAAACAATAGTGCTCTCAATAATTATTGGTGTAATATCAGGATTTGGAGCATATCTTTTTTATACAGGCATAGAACTGGCAACTCATTTCATTATGGGTGATATCTTCCTGTATTCATTCCCGGCAGAAGGAATGACAGCAGAAATAATAGCAAACTGGGCACCGCCTGAAAACATCTGGCTGTTTTTACCAATAATCTGTACAGGTGCATTAATATCAGGAATACTTGTTTGTAGATTTGCGCCTGAAGCAGAAGGACATGGAACTGATGCTGCAATATCAGCCTTCCATACAACAGGTAGAATTCGAAGACGTGTTCCATTAATAAAAGCCCTTGCATCAATTGCAACAATTGCAACAGGAGGTAGTGCCGGACAGGAAGGCCCAACTGCCCAGATAGCAGCAGGCTTTGGCTCAATCGCAGCAGACATCCTCCACCTGCCTGAAAAAGAACGCCGGATTGCAATTGCGGCAGGAATAGGTGCAGGTATTGGAACCATTTTTAAAGCACCGCTTGGAGGAGCAATTCTCGCAATAGAAGTATTATACCTACGTGATTTTGAATCAGAGGCAATAATCCCGGCATTTCTCTCATCAGTAATTGGATATGCAATCTTTGGCTTCTTTGAAGGATATGATCCAATCTTTGCAAAAGAAGAATTCTTCTGGTCAGTGCCTGAGATCCCATTATTTATTCTGCTTGGAATAGTATGCGCAGCTGTTGGAATTGCCTATGTTAAGGTATTCCAGAAGACCGGTAAGGCCTTTAAAACCTTCTGGACCAAGCACAACCTTCCGCCGGATTTAAAACCAATCACCGGAGCAGCTGCAATTGGTCTTATCTTCATTGCTATGGCATACTACTCAAAAGAAACATTCCTGATTGCTCTTGGAAGTATAGGCCCTGGATATGGCTTTATTCAGTTGGCACTCTATAATATGCTCCCACTTTCAGCCCTTATTCTTATCCCGTTTGTCAGAATCATCACAACATCCCTGACAATTGGTTCTGGCGGAAGCGGGGGGGTATTTGCACCTGGACTAACAATTGGGGCAATTACAGGAGGAGCATTTGGAACAATAATGCATATCCTGCTTCCAGACCTTGTTCCACTCACATCTGTGCCCATATTTGTAATCTGTGGCATGATTGCTCTATTTGGGGGAGTTTCACATGCTCCTGTTGCATGTCTTATCATGATAATCGAGATGGTTGGTGATTTCTCAATCTTCGTCCCTGCAATGGGAGCAGTGGCTGTCAGTGTAATCCTTATCGGAAACAATACCATATTTGGATCGCAGGTCTTAAACAAATCCCTGTCCGGTGCTCACCGGGGAGAATATGATTCATTGATGCTTCGAAATATCAGGGCAGAAGAAGCAATGACCCCTGAAAGGGAACTCACAACCGTTACTCCTGATACCCCGTGTAACCATCTTATCAGTCTTATTGAAAAGTCAACTCATTATGGATATCCTGTTGTTGAAAACCGGGCACTCCTTGGCTTTGTAACGCTTCGTGACTATAAAAAATGCAAACAAAACTCTACAATTCGATCTGTCATGCAGATTAATCTGATAACCGTCAACCCTCAGTCAGATCTTGAGAAAGTTTTTGAGATGATGATGACGAACGACCTTGGTCACATCCCGGTGGTTGAAATTGAAAACAAAGTTCCAATTCTTGTTG
The DNA here is from genome assembly GCA_964434005.1 of uncultured Methanospirillum sp. Lineage (GTDB taxonomy): Archaea > Halobacteriota > Methanomicrobia > Methanomicrobiales > Methanospirillaceae > Methanospirillum. Next base: position 6,276 of record CAYSSW010000014.1, on the reverse strand, counting down.
GAGTAATCACAAGAAGAGATATCTCACGTATATATGCAAAACAGATAAAAAATTTGGAATTTGAAGATCAGACAGAATAATAGGAAGTCCCATTACAATTTTTGCAGACTGCTTTTCCATCAACAATAACTTCTTTTCCATCCATAATCTCCTCGTGGCAGACACTGCAAACCGCCCGATGATTAGGAGTTCCTGGCATTTCATCTTTTGGAATCTCAACTTTCACAGGAGTAATTGTAAATATATCCTCTTCAGGGCAGTTGAGAAGCATCTCTCCAATCTTTTTAAAATCAGTCTCACCTTTATTGACCTTATCTTTTGGAGTTCCAGCCACTCTTACTGCTTTCCCGGTTGCAGTATTAATAAAAGTTACAGCAAATTTGCCATAATTCATGTGCTTTAACGTCCGATGACCAAGGGAACAACCAGTAATTGCCTGCACTGCATCTGTTGCACACCTGTCAATCTCCACATAAACTATAAGATCATGCCCTGGATTTTCAGGAGAGAGGCCAAGTTCATGAAGCCCTGCAATTGTCATTCTGGTTCCCATAATAATACCAGGACATCTATCCCCATGAAAAGCAGTTGCTTTCTCAAGACATTTCTCAAGAGTGTTCATAAATTATATATACAATCTATAGAAAGTAATAGATTTGTATTATAAAGACTTTATTTTTAAAAAATACCAGCACATTTTTTTGTTACAAAAAAGAGAATAAAATACAGTGGGGATAGTATTATGATACGAATAATTGCGGTAGACGATGATCCTGCATTTACAGAAATATTAGAAATTTATCTTAAAGAGATGGGTGATTTTGACATAAAAACATACAACTCTCCACAAAAATCCATTGAAGAAATAATAAATCAGGTTCCTGATACCGTAATTGTAGATTATAGAATGGATGAACTTGATGGAATCTCACTTATCAGGCAGGTGAAAGAGAAACTACCTAATCTTCCATCAATTATGCTCACCGGTGACAGTGACAAAAATGTAATACCTGTTGCAATTGAAGCAGGTATCGATTTTATCCAGTATAAAGCAGAAGATCCTTCACGACTGTTTCTTGAAATTGCACAAAAAATAATTAATATTGTTGAAAGACACCGCGCACAGGAGGAGAAGGAGAAGTCATTGAAAGCAAGAGAGAAGATGATGACAGCTCTCCATGAGATTATTGAACGTTTATCCCTTGTAAATACACAGATTGAAGCCGCTGATGTTACCCTCTCAACAATAAACTCCATAACAGGCGGCACTATTGGAGCAGTTTATATAGTAAACCCTGGAAATGGAAGGCTTGAATTCCTGGTAGGTCAAAACCTCCCTGAAGATTATCATAAGAATCGACTTGATGACAGAATTCAACAAACAATCTCAACAGGAAAGGTAAGTTATTACTCTTCCTCTGGAGAAAAGATAGAATCTAATATTGAAGATCTTCTTGAAACTGGATTTATCCCATTAAGTATTCCTGAAAAACTCTCTGGTGTTGTATTCATAAAACTTGAAGAACCAATCATTCTGACGCTTGAACTCAAGGATACCATCGAGATAGCAGCCGGCCATCTTGCTAATGCCCTTGTAAAAATTAGATCACAGGAAGAAGTCATAAAACAGCAGAAAGAACTATCTGAATTTTATTCTGTGATGAATGAATTGGTTGTCGTAATTGATATGGATGGTACAATCAGAGGTATAAATCCGGCAACAATAAGAACACTTGGATACACCGAAAAAGAACTTGTTGGAATGCCAATTCATACTATTTATCAGCCTGAAATGAAGGATGAAATTATCTTTCAGTTCTTGATGATGAATGAGACAGGTAACCCAATAAAAAATACAATGCCAATGCTTGCAAAGAACGGTACTCTAATTCAGATGGAAACAAAAGGGTCTATCGGAGTATGGGGCGGGAGAAATGTTCTTTTCTGTATTGCAAGAGACAATACTGAAAGAATTGAGGCAGAAAGAAACTTACATGAATATCTTGAAAGAATTCAGGCAATCCTTGCTGCCTCAACTGCATCTATCTATTTAAAGAACAGAGACCTAAAATATCAACTTGTAAACGATGTCTTTGGATCTTTCGTCGATAAAAATACTGAAGAGATAGTAGGAAAAACAGACTGGGATATCTATGATAAGAATCATGCAAAATCAAATTTTTTGAGTGATGCAGAGGTATTGAGACTTGATAAACCAATTTACAATATAGAAGAAAAGATAACTACCATAAATGGTAACGAACGCTGGTTTACTACCTCAAAAGTGCCACTTCATGATCAGGATAAAAAAGTAGCAGGACTTGTTGGAACCTCTCTTGATATCACAGACCTTGCAAAAACCAGGGATGATCTAATTATCAGAGACAAGATCTCAACTGCGGTGAACTTAATCGCAGAGATACTTGTAACTGAGGAAAATATGGATAATGCCTTCAATCCATGCCTCTACATCCTTGGAAGAGCAGCTGATATGGATCAGGTATTCCTTGCCGGGACAATAGGGAAAAGTAAGGGAAATAACTGGCAGTTTAAGTATGACTGGAAACATGAACACTGCGTGGGATCAGATCTATCAAAAGATGACACAATACTTGAAGAATTGACTGCAATTATAGAAAATACGACAAACAATGACTATTATCTATTATCTGGTGAAGAGATAAATGAACTCCTGAAACTTGAATCAAATAATAAAAAACCAGAATCAATACTACTCTTCCCGATTTTTCTTTCAAATACACTTTGGGGAATAATAGTTTTTATTAGATGGGATAATAAAAACAAAATCCAGAAATCAATTATAGAATCTCTGAACATGGCTGCAAAACTGATAACTTCCTCAATTAACAGACACCAGACTGAAGAGTTATACAGAAAACCAATAGAGAAATCTCTTGCAGGAGTGTTCATTGTCCAGGATGAAAAATTTGCATATACTAATCCACGAATGAGTGAAATATTGGGATATTCATGTAACGAACTCCATGAAATGACAATAATCAATTTTATTCATCAGGAGGACAAGGAACTTGTAAACAGTAATTATTTCAAGACAATTGAAGATCAGTCACATGTGGGCGATATTGAAGTAAAGGTGGTGACCGCCAGTAATAATACAATAAATATTGAAATCCTGACAAGTGGTTTTATCTATCTTGGCAAACCTGCAATGATTGGAAGTGTTATTGATATCACAGCAAGGAAGAAAGCTGAAGTTGAGGTGCTTAAATCATTAAAAGAAAAAGATATCCTGCTTCGTGAAATTCATCACAGAGTCAAGAATAATATGCAGGTTGTTGTTAGTCTTTTACGAATGCAACTAGTAAATGTCACAGACCCCCAGGCATATGCAATTCTTCGTGAAAGCAAAAATAGAATCCTTTCTATGGCGATGATTCACGAGAAGATGTACAGGACAGACAATCTGACATCAATTAATATGCTTGAATACATCACCTCTCTTACCGGGACGCTTGTTACAGACTTTTCACCTGATGAAAAGTTGATAGATCTAAATATTGTCTGTGATCCATCACTTGAAATGACAATTGATGCAGGTATTCCAACAGGACTAATTCTAAATGAACTTGTTTCAAACAGTTTTAAACATGGAATCCCTCCTGGAAAGAAGGGTACTATAAATATCAGTGTTCTCCCAAATAATAAAGAGAGTATAGACATTATTTACCGTGATTCAGGAGTAGGTCTTCCTGAAGGTTTTAACCCTGAAATGTGTGACAGCCTTGGAATGCAGATTATTATGAGCCTTACAATGCAACTCTCCGGGGAAATTAATTTTGCATCAGATAACGGTATTTTGGTAACTATCAAAATACCCTTCCAGGATGGATTTATAGTTGGAGACAAATAATGCCGCAAGGAAGCAGGATCCTCATTGTTGAGGATGAGATGATAATCTCAATGGAGATTAAGCAAAAACTTTTGGGAATGGGATATATAGTTACCGGTCAGGCTATCACCGGAGAGGCAGCTATTCAAAAAGCTGGAGACACAAAGCCTGACCTTGTTCTGATGGATATCAGATTGAAGGGTAACATGGATGGAATTGCTGCTGCAAAAAGAATTATTGAACTTTATGATCTTCCGATTATTTTCCTGACTGCTCATTCTGATAAATCAACACTTGAACGTGCAGTTGCTGTCTCTCCATCAGGTTATCTCCTTAAACCATTTAAGGAACGTGAACTTTTAACAAATATAGAGATGAGTCTGCATAAACACAGGGTTAAACAGAACTTAAACAAAGAAATCGTTCCAGATAACAAATTAAGTCTGTATAAAGAGATTTCGTCACTTGCACTTGCAATCATCGTAACCGCTCCGGATGGGAAGATTGAGGTTGTAAATACCGAGGCAACTAAACTTTCAGGTTTTTCTCATGCAGAACTTGTTGGAAAACCATTAACAGTCCTCTTTGGCGGACATCAGGAGATGTCTAAAGAGGCACAAGAAAGTAGTTCATCTTCACAATTAATCTTTCCAGATCAAATAATGCTTAAACATAAAAATGGTAGCACAATTCCAGTCTCATTAACAGCAGGACTTGTAATGCCTGATGATCAGCATATGTTTCATTATATGATTATCCTAAATACAACAGATTTTAGTGAAATTGGACTTGCAGCACCTTCTCCCCAGTTAATAAAGCAGATAATGAGTCTTACATCAATTATTAAGTTCCCATCCTTTGTAATAGACAAGGCTTTCAAACTGATTGGGTTTAATTCACTGTTCACTGAATATGCAAATGAAGTAGGAATCAGTCAGTATATGCTTGAAAGACCATTGTATGAGACCCCAAAATTCGCATTTTTTGGTGATATGCAGGATATGCAGGAGATCTTTACATCCGGACTTAATGAAAAGAAGGTACGGCGTCAGGTTGTCGATGACAATGTCAGATTTATTCAGTATTCATATATTCCATTAAAAAACAGAGGTGAAATTTCACATATTTTAACCATTATGGAAGATGTTACTGCCCAGAATCAGGCAATTTATGATATGGAAAAAATAAAAAAAGCCTTTGTGAACATTTACACAGAATTTAATGAAATAATATCCTTAAACGGTGAACTTCGAGTCCCTGTTCACAGAATGGCTCATGCAATCTTATCAGGAACAACAAACGATCCTACAATTAAAAAGATGGCACAGGATGCAATGAATGTAATGGTAAAAATTGATGCTGCCTGGATAAATGTCGCACAGTATAAAGATATGACACTTATAAAAGATAAAAAACAGTAAAATTAAAGATTATTTTTCACTTTTTATTCGTTTTAGTTCTTTTTCAATAAAATCAGTCATCATCTTGGCATTATTCTCAAATTCTGTTACCTGATCCCCGGTTCCAGCCATCATCCGTTCCTGCTTTTTCAGAATATTCATCATTGACTCAAGACGCTTTTCCATATAGCGATTTTTAAGGTGTTTTTTGGCTACTTCAGGCGGACTGCCGGCAGCAATTTCAGCCTCATATTCGGCATTAAACTCATTAATTATCCTCTCAATATCACGTGTAACACCAAGGAGAATTGCCCCTTCAAGAGGTTTCATGACATAATTATCGATTAACAGGCCATATTTCATGATCTCTTCCGGAGTAATTATTTTTCCAGTGAGAATTATTACAGGTATATCTTCAGTCTCTGGATTTCCTCTTATCTGTTCAAGGACATCCCATCCAGAAAGAGGCTCCATCATAAGATCAAGAAATATCATATCTGGTTTGGTTGAGAGGATGCTTTGAAAGGCCATATCAGAGTTAGTCTGAAGTTCTGATTGATACCCACCTATATTTAGGATCTCTTTGTAGACTTCTGCAAGTCTTTCATTATCATCAATCAGTAAGAGCTTCATATTTTCCATTTATAAATTTGGTTTCTATATATTTGTATTTAAGCAATCATTACTAAAATATCTTAGAGGTTATGATTTGCCAGCCTGAAAATATAGAGGACAAAAGATGATTATTACCTACAAGACCTATGCACGCTTTGCTGAGATATTTGACCGCGAAGGGAAGATTAATCTTCCATCTGATGCTACACTGATATTTGCGCTGAATACTCTTTGTGCAGGAAACAGTAATAAAAGAGAACTGCTCTTTGAATCCGATGGAGAACTGCGAAGATATGTCATTATAATGGTAAACAATGTAAGAATGGACTCTGATGAGCTTGAGACTGTTCTTGTTGATGGAGACATAATTACGCTTTATCCACCGGTCTC
>CAYSSW010000013.1:0-40854 GCA_964434005.1 uncultured Methanospirillum sp. | reverse complement strand
GGACCTGGCTATAAAAAATATTATTTTGATTAAATGTCTGCGGAATGTGGGATTTTTTCTAAAATAGGTCAAATTTGAAAGATTGTAAAATTATTTTGCCTTTTACTAAAATTTTGAATAATACCCAGGATAATCAGGGATTTATAAATCATATTCATCTTAAAAATAAATGTGAATACAATATTTATTCTGATCGTTTAAAAAAATGTTTGGGATCTAATATCTTCGACTTTCATCTAAAAAAATTAGCACCTGCATAATGGACAGTCTCCTCTCTGAATTTTTCCGGCATTTAAATTATTAGTTGTATCAAGTTCTGGTAAGAAGTCAGAGCATTCTGGCAGATAACTACATGGATTTATAACTGAAAACAAATAATACGAACCATCTTTTAAGTTACCAAATATTTGAAGTTCTACTTCATTAGTAATCTGTTCTCCAGGGCATAAATTATCAATTATAGAGGTCCCAAGTAATATTGCCGTATCGGCGTTATAATCCTCATATGTTGAGATATAATAAGCGACAATATAATCTTTTGCACAGGTATTACCAATATTTGTAATAGTATCTGTGACAGTTATGTTTCCTCCATTATAGCGGCATGGAAAATCGGTTTTTACATGTATAAGATCAGGAACTGGTGCATCAGGACTATACTTTAAAGCAAGAGGGGTATTACTTATCCATCGATTGTTATCTGTATCTACTTCTGGAGGATTTGATATAACATTGATATTCTTTACAAGATAATAAAAGCCAGGTCTTTCATAAGGAACACTAAGTGTTCGAGTACTTTTTTTAGACTTGTCAGGGCCAAGATTCATAATTTTCCAGTTACCGGATTTTTTATTGTCTATACCACTATCATATAATGATAATCCGTATTCTATTCTAACAATAGAAGCCGGGCTGTTACCAAGGTTTATTACAGAATCTTCTATCTCAAAACTTTTATCGATATATATTACATCAGGATATGATGTTCCAAGACTCATTATATCAGGACCAGTTTCTTCGTCTGCACTGACATTTAAACAAGCAATCAGACTAAATAGAATAATAATCTGAATTAACTGACAGACTAAAGATCGACTCCTCATTATATTCAATACACCCATGTTCAGATTATTATCTGTTAAAGAAAAAAATGTTTTCTGTGTAATATTTGTAAGCATCAGATTGACAATATAATAATTTTTTGGTATCTCCATATAATTTTTAAATTGTATCATGATTTTAGAATTCTTTTCTTATTGACAAGATGATTTAAGTTTTAATTGTTTGTTACTAATATATTCTTGTAATTCCAACACAGAATTTATTAGGTTTAATTGTTAACAATTTAAAATTTAGCCAATATCCCATTAAAACTACCGAAATTTTATCTAATACTTGGCGGCAAATATTTCTAAATTTTGATTTATTTATAACAAACAGATAAATACCTGATAATCCATTCACAATAGGGAAATGGTGCTGATAAATCTGGGCCTTATTTGAGACCTTTAGCAAGATCTTTGGGATGACAATCAACAAAGGTCTTTTATCTTGAAAACAAAATCATGGCAAAATCGTCAAATTACTAATAAAACTCTTAATTAAATAATTCAAATAATTGTTTTTTCAATAATTTACCCGCCAAGTGTTGGTTTTATACAAAAGTTCTCATCTTAAAATAAAAATAGTTAAACTTTATGAAAAATTTTAACCTTCAACAAAAAGAAGATTAATATAATAATCTTTTTAACTTAAAAAGTAATCAAATCATAAAACTTTATTTAAAAAGTTATTCCCTCTTTCTTATATACACCATGAGAAGAGAGACACTGGTTATTGCAAATATAATTACAATAGGACTTAATGGAGACTCTGTCTTTTCATATAAAAGTTTTCTAAATATTGAAAGATCTGCACTAAACTTTGTATTGTCAGGTTCAAGCTCTGTTGCAAGAAGATATTCAGATTCTGCAAGTTCATTCTGGCCAAGGAATGCATAAGCAGTTCCAAGATTATTATGAGCCATTCCAGAATCCGGAACAAGATCTATAGTCTTTTTCCATGCAATAATAGCATTATTATAATCTTTCATACCTGCATATGCAAGGCCGGTATTATAATATGCATTTGCAGACAATGAAGAATCTAATTGCATAGATTGATTCCATAGAGAAATAGCCTCTTCATACTGAGCATTATCAAAATATTCAGCAGCTTTATCAAAAACAGTTTCTCCGGTTTCTGCAAACACAGGGCATATAATCATTGCTACAAAAACAAGCATTAACAAAACAACTTTTGATTGCATTCTAATACACTTATCTCTTTGACTTATCATATTATTAAATTCCTGCTATCTTCGCTTATGATGTATAATAGTTTATAACTCTTAATATATTTAAATATCAAAGGCACTACAATTTTATCTTTTGTTATAATTTTTTTAATTTCTGGTTGATCTTTTCCAGGAAGTTGGTTCCAGTATATAAAAATTTAACCGGCATATCAGATTTTAAAATTTCAATTGAATCATCCGGCTTTATCGGAACCTCCATCTGGCCATCAAGTATTAACTTAACAGGTTTATTTGTTTCCAGTGATATCCTGAATGACTTATAAGGATCTATTATCTGAGGTCTACTTGATAACATAAACGGAGACAATGGTACCATTAAAAAAACTTCAATTACCGGATCAATGATTGGGCCACCAGCGCTCATCGCATATGCTGTAGAACCGGTCGGGGTGCTTACAATAAGACCATCTGCTCTAAACCTCTCAGCAGTCACTCCATCTATTTCAATCTTAAATTGAATCATTTTTGCCGGGTTTTCTGTTACAATAAGCATCTCATTAAGGGCAGATCCAACATATTTACCAGACATTTTAATATCAATTCTCATTCGTGTCCAGATATTAAGAGGAAGAGTGAGATTTTTTATAAATTCTAATGCATGAGAAGGATCAAGGTCAGCAAGAAAACCTACCGTCCCATAGTTTATTAAAACCACAGGAACCTGAATTGGCATCTGTGAAACTGCAAGTAGTAGTGTTCCATCCCCTCCGACGATCACAACAAGATCAGGGAGATTATTGAGATCAAAAAGAGGGCCTCTTCCACGTTTCAGGTCACGACAATCACAGATGACATAAAAGCCATAATCAATAAGTTCTTTTTTTAGTTTCTCACAATACTCTATAATTTCTCTGTTTCCAGTTTTACATACAAGTTGAATTCTCATAGTTAACTAATACACTCAATAATATTCTGGTGAAGTTTTCCATTGCTTGCAACCATACAGGCTCCTTTTCTGACATCCTCTGACATATTTATTTTATTGCCACAAACGTCTGTTACAGTGCCACCAGCTTCATTACAGATTAAGATACCTGCCGCGGCATCAGTGATTCGAAGAGTACTTCTTAGATCTACAAACCCATCTATCTTTCCGGAGGCAACATATGCAAGTTCAAGAGATGAAGCACCAAATTGTCTATATCTCCTTATATTTTCAAGTAATCTGATACTACGCCTTTTCGAATCACCCTTACTATAGATACTCAGTGTTGCTTTGTCAAGATTTAATTCTTTTGAGACTGATATCTGCTTTCCATCTTCAAAAGCGCCTTTTGTTCTTTCTGCCCAATATTTCTCAGTATATGCAAGGTTTTCAATATATCCATACTTTATACCGGAATCATCTGCATATGCGAGAGATACAGCATAAAATGGGATGTTCCTTACCGCGTTTGATGTTCCATCAACCGGATCCAAAATTATTGTACCTTCATTCCCTTTGAGATCTATGCGGCCTGCCTCCTCACTTATAAGATAGGCTCCAATCTCGTTATTATTAAGTGCTTCAATAATTAAATCTTCGGCTACCTTATCAATATATTTTGTTGGAGTTCCATCTGCCCCCATATAAACAAAACGTTTTCCTTCCTCGGTTCCGACAAGTGGGGTTATTACTTCCTTTACTTGCCTGCCAATGTCTTCACAAAATCTGAAGATGTCCATTTTATCAGACCCACATTCTATGTGATGTATTTATGTGTAAAAGATACGATAATATAATCAGCTTTTTACTCAGGTGAGTTATGAAAGAACAGACAGAAATCGGCAAACTGAAAGAAGGAAAACACATGCTCGTCGAAGATGAACCCTGTAAGATTCTTTCAATATCAGTATCAAAGCCTGGAAAACATGGTGCCGCAAAGGCAAGACTTGACGTTGTTGGAATTTTTGACGGGGTAAAACGTTCGATCGTTCAACCTGTTTCAGCAAAGACTTACTCACCAATTGTTGAGAGAAGAAATGCGCAGATCATATCAATTACAGGTGATCACGCACAACTTATGGATCTTGCTGATTACACAAACTTTGAAGTTCCAGTAACGGATGAGATTAAATCAAAAATTGAAGTCGGAAAGGAAATCATGTACATCTACTCGATGGAAAAGAGAAAAATCGATTTCCTTTGATTCTTTTTTGTTTTCATAATAACTATGTCTTGGTTTTTTTGAAATTTTCAGGATAATTAAAAAAATAATCCTGCACAGACATTATACGATTTGCAGTTGTACTGGTGTACATCTATCGATTGCCAATCTTAACAATTAAAAAAAGGGTTAATACATCCTTATATCAGGAAGTGTATCTATTTTCCATTCGTTTCCAACTTTTAAGAAGTTAATATTTACAGACATTGGTTTTAAGATACCATTACGTGATAATTCAATGGTCCCATAGACATTACCGGTATTTCCTCTTACAAAAGCATTGTAGTTAGTATTATTTGTAATTGTAACTCCAGATGTTCTAACCTGTCTATAGTTTTTAATTATCTCATCAGGTCCCTGCAAAGATAGGATATTTCCAGTATAGCGATTATTAAATTCTGACATATATGAACGATTGGTTGGATCTGCATTGTATTCATCAAGGAAAGAGGAAAAAAGATTAAATATCTTCTCTCTTTCATCAAGGAACTGCTGTGCGGGAGTTGGAGTAACCTCTAAATCAGGAGAAGTTGGAACTTTTATTTTTATCTGATATGAATCAATATTTTTTGTTTCAACTGTAAAAGAATAATTACCTGATCCCATAAGTCTCTCTGTCCAGGGTCTTGGATCTTTAAAACCTTCATAGAAATTATCAAGATAATCCTGATAATAATCAGAATCATACCTATCGGACAAACCTTTTTCCTTAAACATCTTCTCACTGGCCTCTCTATGTCTTGCTTCATCCCAGTTTAAAGGATCAATACCTCCGGGCGGAGAGACCTCCTGTATGTTTTTGGGATTATCAAGATCATTTACAATTATCTTGAAAGACGGAACGCCATATGAGACAGATTCAACAAGTGGCCGGTTGCCATCCTCTTCACCATCCTCATAACCTCTTACATCTTCAGGATCAGGCTTTAACGTCAGAATTTTATTTTTACTTGGTTTAAATACTGGATTTCCACCCGGATCTTCAAGATCTTCCTCGCTTTTATCATAATAGTATAAAATTACATTATCATGACTGTCAGTTATTTCAGAGAGAGATTCAGCCTGAAATGATTTTCTTGTTTCTTTATACTTCCTATTAAACTCAAAAACTTCACCATCGGCAGGAACTGCAAGTGATCCCCGGTTTTCAACTGTATACTCTATATCAAAATATGGATATGGAATACTCTCATTTCCAGTCATTCCACTTACAACTCCGCCAAAGATAATGTAATCAGACATATTTACTGGAGTTTTAATGATCTCCTCAGGATATGGTCTGCTTGGAAAGCCATAATACTCTGTAACCTTAGGTGTAAATGTTGTATTTTTTGGTTTTCCATCCCATGTTGGAACAGGTGTTGGAGTTGGAGTTGTAACTAATATATTTATTGAACTATTATTATATAAATCGCCTGAACTCATATTAATTAACTCAACCGAAAAGTTACCTGGAGGAATTGTTACATTTTGGAGGATTAGCGATGAAGTAACATTATCATAATCACCATAAAAACTATAATTATCTGTAATATCTGTTGAATTTGTGAATCTTACCTGTGTCGACTCATTTATATTTACAATTCCAACTGACATTCGTTCAACTGTTTCATTTCCGACAAATGTTGGTGGAATTATTTCCGTAATTTCAGGTTCAGTAGAATTAACAATTACTTCTTCAGTAGAATTTCCCTTTAGTAAATCTGCAAGTTCATCTGGGATAAGTTTAACCTCTTTTCCGGTGACAAGCGGTTTTACATACATAGCCATGACAAGAACAATAATAATTGCTGCAACTATTACTACCATATCTCTTTTTTCCATTATATACACCGATTTTTTATGTATCCTTGATATATTTCAATGGAATTTTAATCATAATTTTATATTCGGCGATGTCTTTTGCAGTAATATTTAGAATATAATTCTGGCCACCTTCAAAGAACCTTCCCTCCTTTGGATCAGCCTCTTTTCCCTGTTTCCAGGTTATTGTCCTAATGGTTTTATTTTCATCTCCATTCTCCTCAATTATATCTATACTAAATACTGAATTGTTGGTAGTTTCACTTATATTATAATGAAGTTCCCAATAGGGTGTCGGAATCCTGAATGGTGCAGACGAACCGGAATATTTTCCGATGATACTTGCATAATCAATCATCTGTATGGCAGGCATAGGCATATCAGGGTCAGGTTGCCATGAAATCTTTGATGTATCCTCTTGACCAGGCGTTAAGGTTGGGCCAACCTCTCTTTCAATTTCTGTCGGAGAGTTATCAACAGATCCTTCTGATGGCTGATTTGATGCCAACTCATTAGATTGTTGTGCCTGTATTGATTCAGTTTCTACTGTTGATTGTGATTGCGCTCCTTCCTGTTTAGATAAAAAGTCAGGAATACCGATTTTTGGATCTTCTCCAGTGAGCATAGGTTTGACTATAAGTGCGAGGAAAAGAACAATTATAAAAGCTATTGCTATTACTATGATATCCTTTTGTTCCATGGTTGACTGTCCTCAATAATTTCATATATATGTATTGTGGATATTTATACAGTTAAGTTGTGGCACTCCATAAATTTTTTTATGTCAGATCAAGGTATTTTGTCACAATTGTAATCGCATGCCTTTTATCTTTATCAAATGCGAATAATATAGAATCAAGTAGGAGTTAAAAATATGGAAGACGATTCAAAAGAACAGCAAAATGGATCATGTGATCATAACTGCTCAACCTGTGGTCAGAGCGATGGATGTGAATCGGCTGGCAACAACATGCCAAAAAAAGCAGAGATTGATGTTAAACATGTTATTTTGGTCCTTTCAGGTAAGGGAGGCGTTGGTAAATCCACAGTTGCTGTAAACCTTGCTTATTCCCTATCAAACCATGGTAAAAGTGTTGGTCTTTTAGATCTCGATATTCACGGTCCAAACATTCCAAAGATGCTTGGACTTGAAGACGCACAGCTTATGGCTGATGGTAAGAAGATTATGCCAATTAAGGTAACCGGAAACCTTCAGGTTATTTCTATGGCTTTCCTGTTACCAGATAAGAGCTCTCCGGTGGTCTGGAGGGGCGCAATGAAAGCAGGAGCTATCAGACAGTTCCTTGAAGAGACTTCATGGGGATCAATTGACTATCTTGTAGTAGATCTTCCACCTGGAACCGGAGATGAGGCATTAACTATCGCACAGATTGCTCCAAATGTTCGCGGAGCAGTTATTGTCACAACACCACAGGATGTTTCAACACTTGATTCAACTAAGGCTATAACCTTCACAAAGATGCTTGATATGGATGTTCTTGGCGTTATTGAAAATATGAGTGGTATGATCTGTCCACATTGTGGCGAAGAGATAGACCTCTTTGGAAAAGGTGGTGGCAAGCGTATAGCAGAAGAACATAAAGTTCCATTCCTTGGTAGTATTCCAATTGATATTGAAATGAGAAAAGCAGGTGATGAGGGAAGGCCATTTATTCTTCGCAAAAAGGACAATGCCAGCTGGAAAGCAATTGACAGTGTAATGGAAAAGCTTGTTGAGATTGTCGAAGGGTAAGGCATGGATTATCACAAAATACTATGCGGCAAGGAAGAATACCTTCCAATATATGATGATATTGTCCTTTGTTTAAAGGACATATCAATTCTTCCAGAGATGATTGAGCCAATATATCGTCAGGCTATTACACTTGATGATACAAATCTTGAAAAGTTCAGATTCGCGCTTTTAAGGCTCCAATTATACTCGGAGATCAACCGGAATGATGATCTTGAAGCTTCCCAGAAGATGAGGTTTATTTCGGAGATGATTGAGAGAACAATATTTGGCGGACTGTTCATTGAAAGAGAGAATATTACACCCGATTAATTTATGACAGAAATTAGCCGATTTTTCGTCTTAAAAATTCCAGATTCAGGATCCCTTTATGACGCTACAGTTATAACTGCAAGCGCGGGTCTTATTATTACGAGATGTCAGTATAATAGATCCGTTGATCCATCAACTGCATTTTTTTCAGTAAAAGGAAAGGAACAGGAATGCAACTTCGCAGAACATCTTCTTTCTGATAAAGGATATATCCTGTCCACATTAAGATATCCAAAAAACATCAGTTTTACTGCAATTATATCTGAAAAATCTGAAACTTTTGAAGAGATTTTAAGGATAGTTAATAAATTTCATGCAAAGATTACATCTATGAGTTACAACACTTCAGGGAAAACGCCAGATCATCTTCAGATTTCTATAAGAGTTCGTGACGAAACAAAGACTGATAACCTTCTTGATGAGATTAGAAGAATATATCCAGTTGAATTAACTGATTTTGACTGTAGCAATGATGAAACTGATAAATCACTCTTTTATCTTGATTATATAAATCAGATAAAGAAAATTACAGGTATTACTGATGAAAAAATTTTGTCAGATCTTTTAAATCAGTTTACCCACCTTGCCCAGCAATTAACAGAACATGGCCGGGAATATGAAGATGCTTTAAATCAGATTCTAAAGAACGGTTATAGACTTATTGAAACCTCAAAAAAAGGATTTTTCGCCGATATTCAAAAGATCACATTGGATGGAATAGATCTATACTGTTTTCAGCTTCCAGGTGGCGGCAGCATATTCATTATTGATACTATTGATGAAAAGGTAATGATAGATACCGGATATGGAATCTATCATGATGATGTGCTTTTAATGTTTGAATGCTATGGTCTTAATGATAAACCATTTTCAAGGATAATTCTTACTCATGGAGATACAGATCACTGTGGAGCTTCTGGGTTTTATGATGATACTAATACTCCCATCTATACCCATCTTATGACAAAGAGAGTTATAGAGACAAATAACAGGGCCTATGGTGCACGCTCTGAAAATTCACTATTAGAGCAGATTTATACTGTTATGATTAATCTTTTTGGAAAGATGAATGCATCTAAGAAATTAATAATATATCCACCAGGTGGAGAAGAAAAAAGAGGGGAATTTCCAGTTATCGGAAAATTTATCACCGGGGGTAAAACCTTTGAAGTACTTGAAGGTGAAGGCGGGCACCAGAGTGGCATGATATATATCCTCTGCAAAGAGGCAGGCCTATTCTTTACTTCAGATACGATTCTTAATTTAAATTATCTGACACCCGACAGGACCGCATATAATGGCTTTGCAGTTTACCTTGTAACTTCAGTAAATGTTGATCCTGTACTTGTTAAAAAGGAGAGAAATGCACTTATGGATCTTGCATTGACGATTAACAAAGAACTAAAACAAGAAGGTAAGAGACTTCTTATCTGTTGTGGTCATGGACCAATATCTTATTTTGATGATAAAAACAGGTTAATACCAGCAAGTGTCATCAAAAGATATAAACCAAAAAATTAATCTAAAAAATTAATCTAAAAAATTTTTATTATTCTAAATTTTATTTATAAAGGCAGATCTCTTTGCAAAGGGGATTTTACCTTCTGACATCTCTTCAATTCTGAGTAGTTGATTGTATTTTTCAACCCTTTCTCCTCTACACGGTGCTCCGGTCTTAATCTGGCCGGTTGCAAGGGCAACTGACATATCAGCAATAAATGTATCAGCAGTTTCTCCACTCCGGTGAGAGATCATAACCCCCCAGTGTTGTTTTTGTGCCATTCTAACAGCATTTATTGTTTCAGTTACAGTTCCTATCTGGTTTAATTTAATAAGAACTGCATTTGCAGCATTTTTCTTAATACCTTCTCCAATTCTCCTGGCATTTGTAACAAAGAGATCATCACCTACAATTTGGATTTTCCTTCCAATTGTCTTGTTTAATAATGTCCAGCCTTCCCAGTCATCTTCGGAAAGTCCGTCTTCTATTGAAACGATTGGATAGGTATTACAAAGATCTTTATAATAGTCAACCATCTCACCGGCATTAAGCACTCTTCTTTCAGTCCTGAGTTTATAACCGTCCTCTCCATAAAATTCACTTGATGCAGGATCAAGAGCAATTCCTATTTCTTTTCCTGGAACATATCCTGCTTCTTCAATTGCAGAAATTATCAATGCAACTGGTTCTGCATTTGATGGGACTTCAGGAGCAAACCCGCCTTCATCACCAACTCCGGCTGATAAACCTTTCTTTTTGATTACGCTCTTTAATGTATGATAGATCTCACTACTCATACGAAGTGATTCTGCAAAAGTGTCCGCACCATATGGTGCAATCATATATTCCTGGAAATCGGCACCCTGCCAGTTTGCATGTGCTCCGCCATTTAATATATTCATACATGGGACTGGCAGAGAATAAGGACCATCTGATAATATTTCATATAATGGTTTCTTTGCTGAAACTGATAATGCTCTTGCAACTGCCATTGATATGGTGAGTATTGCATTGGCACCAAAATTTGCTTTATTCTCTGTTCCATCAAGTGCTATCATCTTTTCATCAATAGTTTTTTGTGAACCAGCAGACATTCCAATAATTGCAGGAGCTATCTTCTTGTTCACTGCATTTACTGCCTCAGTTACCCCTTTACCAAGATAACGTTTACCACCATCTCGTTTTTCAACTGCTTCATAACTACCAGTTGATGCTCCCGATGGACATGCAGCTCTTCCAAAAGCTCCATTCTCAAGGATTAAATCGACTTCTACTGTAGGGTTACCTCTTGAATCAAGGATTTCCCTTGCATGAACGGTCTTGATATTTATGCTCATTATAAGATTATAGGATGTAAAAAGAGAAGAATATTACTGGAGATTATTACCGGGATTAATATTTTCTACATGCCAAAATAAAAGGTACTTCCATAAGTCTACAAAATTAATTTTGAAAAGGTCCTGCCAATAGTTTACGCTATTCAAAATATCCTTTAAATATTGGATTTTGAAATTTATCGATAATCTATCAAATGTTATTATTGTCAATAGTTAATTACAATGTACAAAACCATCGTTCATTCTTTTTATTATGAGATCACATTTTGTTTATCTTCAGGAGAGCAGTTTTATTTGTTAAATTATCAGTTGTGTCTTCGAATAATAGTATAAATTCATCTTTTGATGAAGGATAACAAAAGAGGGTAATTGATCGATTAGAACCTGGAATAAAAATATTTCGCGAATAACTTTGTCCAGTAGAGATCTTTGTAAAACATTCAGAAAAGATATTAGCATATTTTTCTGTGACCTCCGGTAAAATTTTTTTTAGTGTTCTGCCTTCAAATTTTGGGATGCCGGTCATTTTTGAAAGATTAGAGTTAACAGTTATGAAAAGAAGATCAAAAGGCTCGTCATCTTTGTATAATAATTTACAGTGAGCAAAACCTGCTCCGATATTTTCAAAGAGGGTTTTATATCTTTTCTCACTTGCTTCGATTATTTCCTGCTTTTCTATAAGTTCATGGACACTTTCTTCAAGATCAGCATTTGCCGCTTTTATCATAGAGTTTAAAGCTTCGATTCGCCTATTCTGTTCAAGGAGGGTCTCATTGGTAACACGTAAATTTTCTTCAAGTTTGACCTGCTCCATATATGCATGCTCATAGATCTCATTCTGATCCAGCATCTGTTGTTTAGCATAATCGGCTTTATTGTTGATTTTTTTGATTTTAAGGTTTACAAGAATAAAGATAATTATAGTTGAAACAAACCCCAGAAAAGAAGTTATCATTGCAAGTATGTAAGACCCTGTGTATAATGAAAAAATTATCGTAATGATTAAAATAAGTAGAATTGCGACTCCGCTAATGATATGCCATTGGTATCGATTTCTGATTGGTATTTGAGTATTCATTACTATCCTACAATTTTTTCAATACTTGTATAATATAGAGATAATGGTAAATATTAATATTTAAGTATAATTATATGATTTTAACAGATGACCTTTGATATTATTACTGATGAAATTGATGTTATTTTAGAGAAAGAATGTCAGATTTCTGACATTAGAGAACTTTTTAAGACCGGCGACTGGGAAGATATATGGACAGATGATGATCTAAAACTTATGGTTAAGTCAAGTTTTGCGTTTGTTGTTGCCAAAGAAAGAAACGGCCATCTTGTTGGTATGGGTAGACTAATTTCAGATGGAGTTTCTGATGCCTATCTTCAGGATATTGTAGTTTTGAGGGAATTTCAGAATAAGGGTATTGGTAGCCGGATTGTTAAAAAACTTCTCACTATATGTCATGAAAACAAGATTACATGGATTGGTATTATTGCAGGGCCTGAAAAGGAATTTTTCTATCGCAGATTTGGATTTGCAAAGATGGGTGGTTATACTGCAATGAGATATGAGTTATGAGTTATGAACTAACTCTTGATGGAGATATAATAGATAGAAATAATCTAGTTGAAACGAAGTTTACAGATGTTCATCCATTAATAATATCAGCAAGTCGAGAGACTGATATACCTGCTTTTTATTCAGACTGGCTGTTTTCACGTTTTGATATTGGTTTTTCATTCTGGAAGAATCCATATAATAATAAGAGATGCCAGAGAGTTTTTTTTGATAAATGTGGTGGGTTTATCTTCTGGACTAAAGATCCAATTAAACTTCTTGCAATTTCTGATAAGATTGATTCATATCATAAGCACTGGTATGCACAGATTACTTTGAATAATTATGAGATAGAAGGATTTGAGCCAAATGTTCCTCCACTTTCGGATAGGATTTCTTCATTTATAGAAATTAGCAGGAAATACGGCCCTGATAAGGTTATATGGAGGTTTGATCCAATTCTTGTATCAGACACTCTTTCTGTTTCGATGGTGATCAACAGGATTGAAAATTTATTTCATCTTATTTCTCCTTATACGAAGCAACTTGTTTTTAGTTTTATAGATATCTCTTATAAGAATGTTAAAATAAACCTGAAAAAGAACTCAACGATTCGTGAACTTACCGATTCTGAAAAAATTGAAGTTTTAAGGTATTTTTCAACTATAACCAATGATATTATTGTTAGGGCTTGTTCTTGTTATGATTATTCTAAATATGGGATAATTCCCGGTAAGTGTATAGATAATAAGATTTTTGAGACTATTGCAGAAGGAGATACTGATTTTCTAGCAAATCTGAGATTACTAAAGAAGGACAAAGGTCAGAGAGGAAGATGTAATTGTATTGAATCAAAGGAT
This sequence comes from uncultured Methanospirillum sp., assembly GCA_964434005.1. Taxonomy (GTDB): domain Archaea; phylum Halobacteriota; class Methanomicrobia; order Methanomicrobiales; family Methanospirillaceae; genus Methanospirillum. Next base: position 27,215 of record CAYSSW010000013.1, on the reverse strand, counting down.
ATTGGGGAATATTCAACATGTATGCATCTTTGTAAGTATTGTTATGCTAATAGATCTGAATCTATTGTAAAGAGGCATTATAAGATGCATTATGATGCAATTTTACAAGGCAAAGATCTTCCATATATAGTTCCAAATCAGTATCAGGTATGAAATTGTTATATTTATAAGATTTTTGGTAAAGAGATACCAAGTATTTGCATAAATGAAAATCTAATAACCTCATAAAAGATGATATTGGAAACATAATTATTCAATAAATCTCCTATTTTCAAAGCCAAAAATAAAGATATGACTAAATTTGATATCCATTAGAAGTATCATATTCATTTGGGCTATACCCTAATGAGTATGAATTTATAGGTTCAAATGTTTCTTCAACTAATATCTGTCAGATGGATGGTTAGTATATATTTCAATTGTTTTTTACTTAATTTACTAAAATTTTGACGTTTTCAAAAATATTACTTAAATATCATATCCTTATTAGTTGCTATCTCAAAGATCCTATTAAAGGTCTCAAAAAGTTTCCAAATCAGAACAAACGCATGATTAATTAAAGGTCTATTCTTAAATATTGACATATGCTATTGATTATTCATATGATGGAATTAGTATATGGAGGTTATCCTCTTTAAGAATACTTAAAATTTGTTTGGTTTATAGCCCTTTTAATGGCTTTATGTGTAAGATAAAAGCAATATGACATTTACAGATATTAACCCGGAAGTATCATCTATTTGATGAATAATTTACTTTTTTACTCTCTTACCGGAAGATTTATGCGAATTGTAGTTGAAATTCACTTATGAAGTTATTAACTTTCTTTGTCTCATTAATGCTGATATCTATACTATCAGTTCCGGCTTTTGCCGATCTAAACACCGCTGATTCTGAATTTTTAGATTCTCTTGCAGATGAAGGTCTGACTATTCTCTTTGAAACACCTGGAAGTTTAAATACAGGCTTTTTTAATGGAGGAGAAGGAGCACTTGCAGTTATTGCAACGGATGAAAAGAATAAAATTAATGCATATCTAGACAAGATAAATGGATTTTCCTTGTCGGAAACATCAGATCTTCGTGAAGAGTTTGTAAAAGATGCAAATATTTTACTTGAAAATATTCAGGAATATGGAACTTATGATCCAGGTTGTGGTTCATGTATAACCGGAATGAATGAAATGTATCCAAAACTTCAGAATCAGGCTGTAAGCTTTGAAAAGAAATTAATTGAGTTTTACAAAAATTAATTTTTTTAGTTTTCTTGAAATTAGTCTTGGTTACGCTATCGTTTTTAGAATGAAATCATTTTTGTGAATTTGAGCTAATCTGTCTTATTAACACATCAATTGCATCACGATATGATTGAAGATCTGGTTTTAAGATAACAACTGGAATATCTACTATTCTCTCAATAAGTGTTGCAAGAATTGGAGCACAAATAATCCCTTCAGCGCCTTCCTTTTCAGCAGTTACCGCAGCAACTACACAATCATCAGTCGTATTTGCTGAATAACTTTTGATTCTAAACTTTTTGTTTTCAATCTCAACAAACTGGTTGTCAATCCCCTCAAGTAGAAACCTTGCGCCTATTACTGCAATTGTTCTATGTTCATATGGTTCAAGTGCCCGAACTAAAGCTTTTACCGTTGAAAGCCTTGGATCCCTAGTCCCATTAGTTGCTTTATAAAGAGTCACAGGAGGAATCCCTGCAAGATTAGCAAGTTCTTTTAAATTAAGGTTATTTCTCTCAAGCGCCCTGTTAATAGCAACACCAAAATCTAATCTGAAAACATCACGTGAAAACACACTAGATATTATACCGGTGAACAGATAATATAATCTTTATGCAGGAAATACTAATGATAAATAATGTCTGATATTCTAACTTCAAGTGTAGTGATAATATATATTATAATAAATATTGCAGTCTTCCTGTTATATGGTTATGATAAATTCCTTGCAAAAACTGATGGATGGCGTATTCCTGAAAAAACACTTTTAACTGGAGCACTATTCGGACCTTTTGGTGCATATCTTGGAATGACAACTTTTCATCATAAAACAAGAAAAGCACCCTTTACCTTTGCTGTGCCACTTTTTATCGTATTGCATCTGATAATTGCCGGATACCTTCTACTAATGTAACTTTGATATTATAACATGCAGGAATATCTATATTTTACATTTGAAAATATTACTGGCTCAATTCCATTTCAGACTGTTGTTAAAACTATTAGAATGGTAGCAATTTCTAATGCTACCGATTCAAATAAATCTGAAACTATCTGTTATCATGGAAAAGACCTTCCAATCTATTCGATAAATGAATTATTTGGATTATCACCAAAAAATCCTAAACCAGAAGATTCGATAATTATTATCAATTCTATGAAAGGGGAGGTAGGACTCTGGGTTGAAAAAATTTGTCTGTTTAAACCAGAATTAAGTATTATAGATCTTACAAGTCTTGAAACAATTCAAAAAACAGTCACAGAAAAAGAGGGTATCAATTATATCGATGATGTCGTTGTAATATCTAATATCGATACATTGATTCTATCATTTGATAAAAAACATCCACAGATTATTTCAGATAGTCTTAACAGATCTAATGAGATTAAACCGGTTTTTTTTAATGATGAACTTGAGTCACGGGCGGAAAAACTAGCAAAACTCCCTGTTATCCCCGAACCTATAAAAGAATTATCACTTCTCTTTTTTTCATTATCTCATTCTATATTTGCTGTTGACATGCAATATATAAAAGAAGTAATACATGTAGGAGAGATTACACCAGTTCCTGGAACTCCATCATATATCATCGGAATATGCCCGATAAGAGGTGAAATAATTTCATTAATCGATATTCGAATACTCATGAAATTTCCTGATGGAGGACTTACCAACTTTAATCAGGTGATAATTGTTCATAATGAGAAGTTAACTCTTGGAATCCTTGTAGATACAATAACTAATATAAAAAATATTCCGATGGATAAAATTGATGAATCTATTGAGAATAGATCACTTCACCATATAAATGATGGAGATAGTATTATTCATTACATTGATATCGGGACGTTCCTTGCTGATCCAACCTTAATTATTGATGAATCTGATACTTCATACTATTAAAGGATTAATTAATGTTTATTTTCAAATTCAATTCGATAATATGTTCCGTTGTCACTTGAGAATTCGATTTTTCCATTTAATTGTTCTGTAAAACCCTTGATTAGATCAATTCCAAGGCATAAACTTTTTGTCTTCGGTTTATCAACTTTTTGAAAACCAATTCCATTATCAAAGCATTCAAGCACAGTGTGGTCTTCATCCTGAGTACATTTAATTGTAATCTTACCTGAATTTGCATCAGGGAATGCATATTTCATAGAGTTTGTAATAATCTCATTAATAATAAGGCTGCATGGAATTGCCTGCTCAGAATTTAGCATTACACCTTTTGCATCTATCTCTAATTCAATCTTTTCAAGTTTCTTTGCCCATGTAGATATAAATTGGTCAATAACTCGTTTAAGATAATCATCATAATCAACTAAAGAGAGGCTTTTACTCATGTAAAGTTTCTCGTGAAGTAAAGCTATAGAATTAATACGGTTCTGACTCTCTATTAAGACATTTTTAGCATCCTGGTTATCGATTTTTCTTGCCTGAATAAAGAGCATACTTGAAACAATCTGAAGATTATTCTTTACACGGTGATGAATATCTTTAAGAAGTATCTCTTTTTCTTTAAGAGATTTCGAAATTTCCTCTTCATATTTAATACGATCACTAATATCAGTGACCATCGACCTTGTATTCAAAATGTCTCCATTTTTATCCTGGATTATGTTCGAATTTAATATAACCGGAAATGTTGAGCCATCTTTTCGGATGTAAGTTTCAATTTTATTCTCTATGTTCCCGTTTTCTGTAAATGAATTTCGAAGATTTTTCCATTCAAGCATGCTTTCCGGGGTATGGATAACAGAAATATTTTGGCCCAATAACTCTTCAGATTTATATTGAAGCCATTTTAGTAATGTTTTATTTATCTTTGTAAATTCTCCATCAGAATTTATTCCATAATAACCACATGGAGCGTTTTCATAAAGATCCTGAGCTTCTTTAGTGACAAGATCCTTTTCGTCCTGAAGTTTTTCACTTTCAGTAATATCACTCATTGCTCCATAAAAGCTTGGAATTTCTTTGTCATCGGATTCATCAGGTCGCCAGGTCATATGTATAATTCGGGTCTTTAAATCAGCCCTGATTATTCTAAACTTCGCATTAGCAATCTTTTTAAATTACATATTATCACGAATCTTCTTAACAATATGGTATTTATCATCAGGATGGATCATCTCAAAAAATTCAGAAATATTAATATTTCCTTTTAATGGTGATAAACCAAATAATCGATATAAATTTGCAGACCATGTAAGATTCCCTCTAATAGAAGTAACATAGAAACTGCCTGAATTTGATAGAACTTCTGCAATATCAATCATCCTTGTATATCTAAAAAGTTCTTCTTTAGCGATTGAAAGATCTTTCATAGATCTTTCCAACTCTTGTGTTCGGTTCTGCACTTGGGCTTCGAGATTACCACTTATTTGTTTTAACTTTAACTCTGTCAATACTTGTTTTGTTATATCCCGAATTTTTCCACGAGTACCGATCCAATTGTCGGATTTATCATATATTGGATAAAGTTTATAAAATACCCAGCGTATCTTTCCGTCTTTCCTGCGGATCCTGAATTCCATCTCAAGAGGAACTTGTTTTTTAAACAATTTTTTATCGTTAAACATTGATATATCAGCAGGATCAACTATTTCCACCAAAAGATTTGGGTTATTATAAAATTCTTCTGCTGAATAACCGGTTAACTTTTCACAGGATAATGAATAATAGATAGCCCTTCCTTCAGTACTTATCCAAAACTCAACATCAAACGCATTTTCTACGATAATCTTAAATTTCTGCTCTTCAATATCAAATCTTGATAATATTTCATTAATATCTTTATCTTTCTTTATTAACTCATCATTTGCATATATTTCTTTAGTAATATCTGTAAACATTCCTGCAAGGAGCGTCTCTTCATCATTTTTTATGAATGATATATGAATAGAGACAAAAAAAATTGATCCGTCCTTCTTTACACATTCTACATTATATGCAAAAGTTTGTTCTCCTTTTTTAAATTTTGAAAAAATATACTCATAATGATGAGAGGTTACAGGATGGATATCTTTGACACCAAGTTTTAACATTTCCTCCTTTGTGTATCCAAACATTTTACAGATAGCAGGATTTACACCAATGAATTTTATACCATCCAAATCGACAAAAAGTATTCCTTCATTTGATTCATTGAACAAAGTATTATATCGTATAGCCATTTTTGTAAGCTCTTTTGTTCTTTTCTCAAAATCAGTGATATCTACTACAAGAAATGCAGTATCATTTTCAATTGGCATTGACCTAAATAAATAATTTCGACTTTTTCCTTCTAAATCAATAATTTTTGTCTCAAAATTTGATGTTTCACCAATAGACATTGCCTCTTCAAAAAATTTTATTATTCCAGACTCTCTTATTTTTTGATTACAGGTCTCTATAGATCTTCCTATTAACTCTTTTGGTGATTTTCCGAGATGATTAGCACCTACTTTATTAATATATTTAATTTTCCAGTCATTATCAATGACGAAAAAACTATCAATAAATTCATCTAAAAGGGTTTCATTATTATAATTTTTAGAATTAGAATTCAGGTCTTTTCTGATGTTACCAGAATTTATATCTTTATTATATTCGGTAATATCATTAACAATCAATAAGAGTTCATCATTTTTAACATCAGTTACATATATATAATAATTGATAGTTTTATTGATAGATGGAAAGAAGACTTCATCTGATAATGTAAAACTGACTTCATTTTTATATCTTTGAATCCTTGATAAAACCGATTTAAATGGAGATCCATCTGAAAGAAGTTCTGTTGCCTTTTTTCCTTTATTAGTCTTATTGGAAAATATTTTTTCATATGCTGAATTAGTATCAGTGATTGTAACATCAATTGTTTTACCTTCACCATCTCTGATGATTTTGCCTCTTGCAATTCCTATTGGGAGGGCTCTGATAAGTCTTTCATATGCTGATTCAGTATTTTCTGATGTTGCCTTTATTTCTTCTTCTTTTTTTATATCCTCAAATATTGCAACTATTTCATTACTATTTAATAGATATGAACTCACACAAAGCCATTTTCCTGAACCACAGAAGAATTTCTCAAATTTAAAGGAACTTTGTGTATCAAACATCTTCTGAAAGGCATTTATCATCCGGAAATATTCTTTAGGATCGTTGAATAAAAGATCACTAATGTTTTTCTTCCCAGAAATCTCTGTACCAGTTAATTTATAATATGCGGGATTTGTAGATACCAGTGTGATATCAGAAATCTTTCCAGATGTATCAAATATTAGTTTATATTTTACAAAACCACAATTCATTTTATTAAATATATCCCAGCTATTTGATTCTACTTTAGAGAATAATAATTCATTTCGCTTTTGTTTTGTTATATCTTCGAAAAATACAATAATTATATCTTCTTCAGGTGAGAAAGCATTGATATGCAGCCATTTATTTGTTAATGGAGCAAAGGAATTATAAGAAATATTAGTCTGGCTATTAAGATATTCTTTATATCTTTCAAATTTAGATCTAAGTGATTCTTCATTGAATTTATAAATCTCTTTTAAGGTTCTGCCTTCTGTCTGAAAAAAACCAGAAAGTTTTTCGTATGCTCTATTCGTCTTTACAAATCGAAAATCAATTAATTTAACTGAGGAATCATATATGGCTTCCATTTTAACAAAACCATACGGCATATTTTCAAAAATGTTTTCATAATTTATAGAGTCCATATTTTCCATACTATTTTTCTCTCCTTTGCGACATTATATAATACCCATGAACATCGTTAAGTTATAAAGTTATATTTAAAGTTATTCTAAATTGTTAGTCTATAGAATATTCCGGTTAACTTGTCAAAGTATATTTTTTATAACGAATAAACATTCCGATATTATATAATAAACTGGTTCATAAAGCGATTTCGTATCGCAATTGGACTTTTGGGAATTCCGGTTACCTTACTATTTCCAGGCTTTATTATAACACGAATGAGAGATGGACCATAATTTTTAAACTTTTTGATTGCTTTTTGTAACTCAACTTTTGAATAAAGAGTAACAGTATTATTAATGTTACATGCACGAGCAATTAATTCGATATTTGTAGTTTTCCATGCAGGAGAACATTGGTTTCCAGTACTACCATATACCCCGTTATCAAGTAAGACTATAGTTAGATTTTTAGGATTTATTGCTCCAATGGTTGGCATACATGCAGAATAGAGCATACTACCATCTCCGTCGATTACAATCACCTCTTTTTCTGTTCCAATTGCAATTCCAAGCCCAATTGGAGTTGCTTGTGAGAAAGAACCAAGCATATAGAAATTTCGGTCACGATCACAGGCAGCATAGAGTTCTTTTCCGGGAACACCAATATTCGAGATTACATATTCATCAGTTAGAACTTCTGTTATTCCTTTTATTGCTTCAAATCGCGTAAGTGATGGCAATTTTAGATTACATGAATATGAGATTTTAATATTACTATCTCTTATCTTCGTTATATTATTACAGGCCTCTGAACCAGTCCCCCAGATTTTTGGTGATAACAATATGATGTGCGGACGCATTTTTGAAAATGCTGTTTGAATGGCACTTTTTATTAATGATATCTCATAAGATTCATTAATTATCGTGTAATCAATCTCATATAGTTTTAAGAGCTCTGGAATTTTCACATTAAAGGGGATTTGGGCGACAATTTTTTCTTCGTAAATACCTCTCCAACTGGCAAGAATTAAAATTGGCAGATTGTATAGAAACGGAAGAGTCATAATTGCATTAAGTGAGTTTCCAAGTCCTGAACTTTGCATATGAAGTACTGATCTTTTCTTTGTAAGAGCAAGTCCTGAACATATTCCAATTCCGTCTTCCTCTCTTGAAATTGGAATATATGTGAATTCTGATTCAAGTAAGGCACATAAATTCCTGGTTCTATCACACGGAAGAGATACTATTGTATCAATCTTTTCATTATGAAGAATCTTAATAATCTCATTTTCATTCATATTTATTCAAAAATTCTTTTATTTCTGATTTGATATCCTGATCGAGATAATTTACAATTACATCCGGCGTCTTATGGAAGATATTGACTTCATGTTGTCTCCTGATATATCCACCACCGGTTATATTTAAAAGAATACAAGAATTTGAATCTATCTTGCCTTCATAAACAGCTTTGATTAAACCAGCAACTGAGACTGCTGCAGCAGGATCAATATCTATCCCTTCAGTATTTTGAAATAGCGAAAATGCATCGATTGATTCAGCATTTGTCACACTACCCATAATTCCATCAGTTTCTATAAGAGCATCATATACTCCTCCAACAATTGAATAAGGTGGAGCACGGTTTGTTAAAACCGGGGCATATACAGATTCTTCATCAGGTCCTGGTAAATCAAACTGCTCGATTTTTCGTCTGTATTTCATATATGCGTTTGTTATGGGGGTGAATGGGTAGTTTTGAATTAGTAATAATTTGGGAAGGGTCTCTCCAAAGTTCCCTGTTTGTATAAGTCTTATCGCTGCTTCCCATGCTGCAATTCCTCCGGTTCCACTTCCAACACCTTGAATATACCAGTCAGGCAGATGCCCGATACACCTGACAGCTTCTAACATTACAGTTCCCATTCCATCACGTCTTGCAATATTTTTTGCACCGCCTTCAGCAACTATACCATCAATAGAACAAAGTTTATCGCTATAATTAATTGCATCAGTATAGTCACCATCAATAGCAATCAAAAAAACATTTTTTGCAGGATTTGAAGTATAAATTTTATCAATCGCAGATTTAGGAACGACAACTATTACAGGTTCATCAATTTTTGCAGAGACTTCAGCAAAAGCCCTTGCAGTATTTCCGGCAGATGCAACTAATATTATTCCGCTATTACATTCCTTTCTCCTCTGCATTGTAGGATATGCCTCAAATTCTTTAAAAGAACAGCTAATAACATTGGCATCTCTTTCAGGCCAGTATCCTGAAAAAGAAATCCAAAGATTTTTAAGATTTAATATTTCTGCTAGTTTTTCACTTTTATAACAAATCGGCCCGGATTGTGTTTTAATTATATCTTCAACCGGCAACCAATCCTTATATTTAAAGATACCGTGGCCGCTTAAAGGATGGAAATCTTTTCTCTTATATTCTGTTCTTAATAATGAATTACAACCATTCGGGCATGATAGAAGATACTTTTCGTCAGAAAATCTTTGTCTGCATACTGGACAATACAATGAATAATGTCGAGATATTGGACTCATAATGAAACCTCACCTGAAAAAAGCATATCCCGCATCTTTTTACATAAAAGATCAGCTCTCCTTCTGTCAGACTGACGAAGAATTATTGGTACATTTTTGTTCTGAAGGTTTACAGATCCAAAACTATTGTTTCCATTATAAGCATTACCAATACAGACGTATGTACATGTACCACATACAAAACAGTTTTGATTTATTGTTCTGTCAGAATTAATTGCATCAACCGGACATGAAACCCTGGCAATACATACTTCACAGTTTAGACATTTATCTGATGCAAATTTAATGACATTTGCAGTATCTGACCAGACTTTTGAATAATCTGATTCAGAACTTTTTTTCCGGTCTGCAATATCAACAATATCAAGAGTTATTTCATTATCAGTTACCGATAAAAATTTTGCAGATTCTGCATCAATAGGAATTGCAGTTGCAATTGAAGTTATACATTCAGGGCCTGCTGATGTTTTAAATCCACCACAGAAACTCTCATCCATACCCTTCATCTCACCATGAACTGAAAGATTTGGATTGCCAATAGAGCTTCTTGTACCTTGTCCTATAACAAATCCAACTCCTCCATTTACAAGAATGGGTGTTCCTGGTTTTAAAAAGCGAAGATTTGGATCATTTTGTATTGGATTAATATCACCACATCCTGAAACGGTAAGTCCGGTGCAATTTTCAGGCATAGATGTTACTGAAAAGATAGATTTGACAGGTTTATCAGATAAATTTACAAAGCCTGAATAGTTTTTAAAACTACTTCTTGAAGTAAAAAGCCGTGCAAACGGTATTGAAGATTTGGTGATAATCTTTTCAAATTCTTTTCCGCAAGAAGTAACATTAACAGTAATTTCATTCCCTGAAATAATATCCCGGATTAAATGTCCTCCGCCATAATTAGAATCCCTATTAGCTGTTCCATAAACAATTAAATCAACAATTCCAAGTCTTTCATTAGGACAAGGACCGGGAATTGCCGGAACACCATTAAGGGTCACCATATCTGCTTTTATAAAAGAACCTTGTGATGCAACAGGGACAGAGAGAACAGCATATGTTCCAGACATAACTCCACATGTTCCACATGTTATTAGATCAACACTATCAAAAATTTCCTTTCCAGATAATAATTCTTGTTTTAATTCAGATGCTGTCAGAATAACTGCATCACCTGAAGATATCTTCTTTGAGAGTGTATCTTTTTTAAAGAGTTCTTTGGAATTCATAGAATTATATCCTCAACTCTTACAAGAAGTCCACTTTCAGTATCTGCAATTAAGTTGACAATCCCTGAATGAACCATATTCATCATACAAAATTCAGGGAGAAAATTCATACGTCTTCCAAATTCAGGTTCTGTCTGAATATTCTTTGCAATTCCTTCAAAGCCTATCATGTGATAAGCCTCAAAATCTTTTACATCTAATCCACGAGAAAAAAAAGGACCAACAACATGACAGGTCAGAACCCCTGATATTTTACTTACATCAAAAACCCGTAACACATGCTGCACCGGACAACCAGCACCCATTGGCCTTCCTGTTATTATATCGCCAGGCTTTATATCCCATTTTTCTACAAGATCTGATCTAAATGGCAGAAGAATTTTTCTTGCAGATGGTTCTCCAGGAAATGCACTAATAACAAAATCAACAGGATTTTTGTGAAAATCAATTAATTTTGAACCTTTTCCAGAGGATATTAAACTAAATGGACAATCACTTAACTTCTTCTGCCCCAATTTTATAGCAGATAGAAGACTCTCACAGGTTGGCATCCCACAGGCTCCACAGTTTCTACCAGGAAGAGAAAGCGTATCCTTCAGATTAATCACCTCTATATATCAAATTTTTACCATTCAATCTTCGGATTACACCTGAATGGTTCTTCCATCCGATTTCTCTTTTTCCAATACAAACAGTGCATACGCCAAGAGGGGCAATTCCACGAAGAATCATACTCTTATCATATTTAATTGAAGGACATTCACTGACAGCCTTTAAAAGAAATCGAAGACCTGTCCCTTGCATTGCATTAGTCTCAACAATATCAATATCTGGTTTAATTTCACGTATTTTTTCACGAAATACTTCTTTTTCAGCTTGAGTTATTAGATCAGTATGAGTTACAACGGTCAAATCTGAAAGAGCAATCATCTGTGCCATCTTAATAGGTGCCTGTATTCCCCCAATTGCAGATATTACTACAATTCCAAGTGACTGAGTGACATATGGAGTACATCTAAGACAAAGCCCGGCACTCTCTATAATTAATAGATCACTCTTTTCTGATTCTGCCCATTGAAGAGCCTCATCCATAACCATTATCCCTGCATGATCCGGACAGAGGTCACCGGAATAAACCTTTTTTACAGGGATTCCAAATTCTTCTTTGATCTCTTCATCTTCAAAAGCAGCATTAACATCGATCTTTAAAAATGCCGGTTTAATGTCTTTAAAATTTCTGATTATGAGTTTGACAATGGCAGTTTTGCCTGATGATGCCGGACCTGCAATTGTAATAAGTTTCATGATATCACAGGATAGAAATTAGCATTTCTAATCGTTTTTCCAGATCTTATAAGTTCTCTCATATCAGATATCATCTTATTTAGAGTGATTAATTCATTTATTGCGTCCTGTTCTGAACCGTTTGGTAGTATAACATCTACAACACCACCATTTTTCATAACAATACGTCTATCTGATAATAAGGAAACAAGGGGATCATGAGTTACAAATATCAGGGATTTATGATAAGTACAAAGAGTTTCAATTACTTTTTCTTTAAATATTCCGGCATTTTCAACTTCATCAAGCAAAATTATTGGCGTATCAGAGATTAATATTGCATCTGCAATCATTAATGCTCTTGTTTGTCCACCGGAGAGTTCTGTCATATGATAGTCCTCTGCTATTGGTTCACCTGTAAATTGATTTGCAAGATCTATTGCCTCTTTTAATACTAAAGGAGAACTTCCACGTGATCTGATATGCATATTCAAAAAAGCAGCAACAGTCAGATCACAGAGACAGCGATTATTTTGTGTGATTAATGCAACCGGCTTTTTAGCAGGATCTCTTATATATTCTTCAGGAGGGGTTACTCCATTTATCAGGATTTTTCTGTTAGTTATAGTATCACAATTTGCAAAAATTTCAATATCATTTATTAAGGCACTTTTACCTGAACCTGTAGGGCCAACAATTGAAATCGTATCACCTGGTCTTATCTCTATAGCATCAAAATTTTCAGTCATTCCATCCCGGAATTTTCCGGGGAGTATAGTAATCATATCAAAATTTTCATCAGCCATAATTATAACTGGAACTATCATTATATCAAATTATTCTTTTGAGATAGATTTATGATACATTAGTATAATAATTAAATAAATTTTATACTTTTAGACCAAAATTTAAATTAATTTTTCAAAATTATCAACTTAATTATAGAAAACTAATACCCGATGAACCTGTAATCTTATCACAGATTAATTACAAAATAAATAATGAGAGGGAGAGTGCGGCCGACGGTAGCAATTATTGCAGCTGAGGAAAGTCCCTCCACCGACCGGGAACGCGAGCCACATTAAAGTGTGGATGGTGAGAATCATGGCAATGACACAGAAACGACACGGCCATTTCGGAGTCATGATGCAGGAAAGCTGCTGAACGTAGATGAAATGGAATCGATGGAACGGTGAATCCCCGCGGGTGTAAGTCGAAACAGGGCAATATAGCATCCCGGTGCTTGTCCGGGTTCGACGCGAAGCTGAATGCCGCAATGAACAGAAGGGGGCTTACTCCTCCCACTCAAATTAGAAATGAACTTTTTTCAGATAATTGTGGTATATTTCCATTTGCAATCTCAGTAATAGCATTTACTACAAAACTACATTCTTCATCGGTTGTAAACCATGAAAGACTTAATCTGACAGAACCAGATCCAAAGTCAATCTCTTTATGCACAAGCGGTGCACAATGAATTCCACATCTGACAATAATATTATATCCGTGGGCAAGAATAAAACCAACATCATCGTTATCCATCCCTATAATATTAAAGGCAACTACAGGAAGCTCAGGTTCATAATTATAGATCCTAATATTATCCAGTTTTGACAGTTCTTTTATGATAAATTGAGTCTGCCTCTTTGCCTTATTGGCAATATTTTCAACTCCTACAGACTGAACAAATTCAATACCTGCGGTAAGACTTGCAAGTCCTACATAATTATGAGTCCCTGCCTCAAAACGCTCTGGCATCTCCTCCGGCTGAAAAGGTGAAAGTGAATTTGTCCCGGTCCCTCCATATTTTACAGATGGAATAGATAAAGGATCCCTGATATAAAATCCGCCAATTCCGGCTGCTCCAAACAATCCTTTATGACCAGTAAAAACATAGCAGTCAATTGGAGTATTACTCAAATCAATTGGAATTTCACCGGCAGTTTGAGCCCCGTCGACAACAAAGAAAATCTTATGCTTATGTAGAAGATTTCCAGTAGAAATTATGGGCAGAATAGTTCCTGTAACATTACTCCCATGAGACATAACCATAAATTTTGTATCCGAAGTGATAGCTCTTTTAATATCCTCTAAATCTATATTTCCATTTTTAATAGGAATTACATCAAATTTCAAACGATTCTGGCGATGATATTCACAAACCGGTCGAAGAACTGAGTTATGATCAAAAGCTGTGACAAGAGCATGACAATCAGGATATTTTTGAACCAGACCTCCAATAATTATATTCAGAGATTCGGTTGCATTACTTGTAAATATAATATTTAAAGGAGAATTAATATTAAATAAATCAGAAACTGCTAATCTTGCTGATTGAATATAGTCTTTTCCAAATCCGGAACTTCTTATTGATAAAATTGGTGACTCTATCGCCTCTTTTACTGCTTCAATAACACATAATGGTTTTGGAAAAGTTGTTGCAGCATTATTCATATAAATTATTTGTTTAGAACTCATCTTCAGCCATATTCCATGTAACTTAAGAATATTAAAGCGTTATAGTTTTTTAACAATAACATATTGTCAGATTTCATTAGACAATATCAGATCATTTATGTAACTTAAAAGCATAATAGGATTCATAAGAGGTATAGATGTCATTTTTGGATAATATTAATGTTGGAACGAAAATTTTGATGATTTGTCTCGGTCTTGCAATTGTTCCTACTCTTCTTCTTGGATCAGTATCCTGGTCAAGTTCATCGAATGCTATCAGCGACCAGATTGATATGCTACTTGAAACACAGGTCAATGATATGAAAGGATGGACAAATGATGTCTACAAACTGACAAGAGTTAAGGTTAACAGTGATTTAAACGTTTTACGTAAGAATTTCTACATGAAAGGTCAACCTGAAATCATTAATGGAAAGATGATACTTATAAACGAGGATGAAAATTTTGTCGTTAATGACAATTTCCTGATAGTAGACGAAGTTCAATCACTTGTCGGCGGAGCAGCGACTGTTTTTCAGGTTATCAATAATTCATATGCTGTAAGAATATCAACCAATGTCATAGGAAACGACGGAAAAAGAGCTGTTGGAACCCACCTGACTGATAATGTATATGATGTGGTTGTTCGTCGGGGTGACACATATTATGGAAAACGTGATCTCTTTGGAAAAGAATATGTCACAGCCTATGAGCCAATAAAAAATGCAGCCGGCAAAATAATTGGTGTTTTATTTGTCGGAACCAAAGAATCTGAAACCCTTGATGTTGTAAAGACAAGTATTGGTGAGACTCAAATTGGCGATAACGGTTATATGTACATCTTTGATGGAAATGGGATTCTTCTTGTTCATCCAAAAAATGTTGGTGAAAGTGTTTTGACCAATGAATCAATTAAGGAAATGATTGATAAAAAAGAAGGAACAATAAAATATAATGTTGATGGAAAAGAAGTTATAGATGTCTATACTTATTATGAACCTCTTGACTGGTTTATTGTATCACGTGCCTATGTTGACGATTTTAATAGTTCAATAATTTCTATCAGTAATACAATCTTTGCAATAGTTACCGGATGTATTATCATTGGAACAATAGTTGCAATATACTTTGGACGATCTATTTCAATACCTCTAAACCAGGTTGTCATGATGATTAAAGAGTTAAAACATGGACACCTGTCAACTCGTCTGAACTTAAAACGTAAAGATGAGATTGGAGTTATGGCAGATACAATGGATGAATTTGCTATTGACCTCCAAAATAACATAGTATATAATTTTAGAAAACTTGCAAAAGGAGAATATATTGAACATATTTCTGTCCCTGATGATGAAGATGATGAGATAAGACCTCTTGTAAATATGATGGTTGATTCTCTTGAACACTTAAATAATGAGACCAATAAACTGATAAATGCTGCAGAAATAGGCGATCTTTCTATTCGAGGTGACGAAAAAGCCTTTAAAGGAGGTTATAAACAAATTATCGCCGGATTTAATACAACCCTGCAAATACTGACAACCCAAATGCACGAATCAATGAGATTAGCAGATTTTTATGCAAAAGGTGATTTTACCGCACGTTTTGATGATAGTATTAAAGTTGAAGGAGAGTTTAAAGATTATAAAAAGGCGATTAATACAATTGGAATTGAACTATCAAGACTAATGAAACTCATCACCGAAGAAGTTTTTGATGGAGTCAATGTATTATCATCGGCATCTTCAGAAATTCTTCAAGTAACAAACAAATTATCAATTGCAATTGAAGATACTGCTAATCTTTCAAATGAAACTCATGTTACAATGGAAGATATTCAAAACAAAACAAAGAAGACTAACCAGAAAGCTAAAAATGTATCCGATTTAGCAATAAATGCAATAACAGTCTCAAAAAACGGTCAGAAATCTGTTGAAGAGATCCTGGATGGTATGCATCATATTCAGAGACAGATGGATATCATTGAAGTCAATGTTTTAAAACTTTCAGAGCAAAGTCAGACTATTGGAGAAATAATTGCAACGGTTACAGATATTTCAGAGCAGTCAAATCTACTTGCAGTTAATGCATCTATTGAAGCTGCAAAAGCCGGTGAATTTGGTAAGGGTTTTGCTGTTGTCGCTACAGAAATTCACAATCTTGCCCAACAGTCTAAACAGGCAACATCTAATATTAGAATGCTCTTACTTGATATTCAGCGTGGAATCAACAATGCAGCATCATCGACAGATAACGGTATAAATACAGTATCTGATACATTAAAATTAGCAAAAACTGCACGAGATTCAATTGAAGTACTTTCAGTTTCTATTAACAAATCATCTGCTTCAATCTTTGAAATTACTTCTTCAATCGAAGAGCAGGAGATGAGTGTAGATCAGATAATGCTTGCAATTGAGTGTATAAAAGATACAACCAGGAAAAATTTAGAGACTACACGGGCAGCTGAAATGATAGCTGAAGATCTACACAAACTTGGAATTCGTCTGAAAAAGATAACTGAGCAATATAACGTCTAAATTCATGTCAGAAGATGATGAATTTTTAAATAGTCTCCTTGAAACCTTCCGGGATGATGCAGATACTCTCATACATACCTTATCTGATGGTCTTTTCACTCTTGAAGAAGAAGGAACCAGGACACATGCGGATATTATCGAAAATATCTTTCGGTCAACTCACAGTTTAAAAGGTGCATCCAGAGTTGTAAAACTAAAAGGGATTGAGACCGTCTGTCAAAATATGGAAAATATATTCTCTCTAATGAAAAAGGGGGAATATATTCCAGATAAAGATGCATATGATCTCTTCCATAATGGAGTCGCAGTTCTTCGGGATTTAGTCTTTAATACAAATGACTGTGGAATATTTTCCGGTGATGTTGTCAGAAGTTTAAGAGAATTATTAGATAGGATTAATGATAATTTACAAAATTCTTCCAAGACTCCGTCAATTAGTCCTTCACTCTCCAAAAACCCTATTCCACAGGTGCATAATCCATCTAATCCTGATATAATTGAACCCGAAAATGTAAATCAATCTGAATCTCATAAACCAGAACACCATCATACAAAAAAACCCAACCGTTTGAAGGATTCAAAGAATTCAGAGTATTATGGATATTATAATCAAAAAATTGATACTGTTCGGATATCATCAGAAAAATTAAACAAAATTATTACAAGTTCAGAGGATCTTCTTGCTACAAGACTATCTACTGATCAGAGAGTAAAAGACCTCCAAAAAATTATCAACAATATCAAAATCTGGGAATGGAGTCAGACACAAAACCTACATGACATTCATAATCTTCGTGGGATTCTTAATGAAACCAGTAATGACGAGATTCCAACAGATGTTAAAATTCTCCTGGAACAGATTATTGCATTTTTTAGATTTAACAGACAACAGATTTCTAATCTGAAACATGATATCAGTTCTCATATAAGAGAAGTTCAGATAGAAAATCTTACACTTGATAATTGCACTCATGAGATCTCTGATCTTATTCATAGTGCAGTATTAATACCAGTATCAACCATTCTGAACCCCCTTATTGATCATGTAAGAGAAAATGCCCGAAATCTTGGAAAACAGGCAGATCTTGTAATTATCGGTGCAGATATTGAGATGGACAGAAGAATTCTTGAAATGGTAAGAATTCCAATCGTTCATATGATACATAATAGTCTTGATCATGGAATCGAAGATCCAACGACAAGAAAGAAACATGGGAAATCTCCAAAAGGTTTAATTGCCGTAAAAATTGTTCCCCAGGCCGGGAATACTATTTTGTTTGAGATAAGTGATGATGGTGGTGGTATTGATTTTGAAAAAGTTAGGGATATAGCCGTTGAGAAAGGCTTCATTCCGACAACTGATAAATACTCAATCTCAAACGAAGATCTGACATGGTTTACCTTTAAATCCGGCTTAACTACAAGTCCGATGATTACTGATCTTTCAGGCCGTGGATTAGGACTTGCGATTGTCGAAGAAAATGTAACAAAACTTGGTGGAACTGTCAATATTTCTTCTGAACCTAAATCAGGAACAATAATTTCCATGACTCTTCCATTGCAACTGGCAACTATGAGGGGAGTTGTCATAAAATCAGCAGACTCGTTATTTACCTTGCCTATAAGGATGATAAGTCAGGTGATGAGAGTTAATACTGATTTTATAGAAGAAGAAGATGAAAAGAGTTTTATAAAAATTGAAACAGAGAAAATCCCGGTTATTAGTATGGCAAAAGCTCTTGGAATAGAGAATAATCGTTCTGATAGTACTGATAAAAAAATAATTACGTTAGTTATCCTTTCATATCCCTCTGGAAAAATTGCATGTGCTGTTGATGAAATCATTAATGTTCAGGAGATGGTGCTTCGAACTTTAGGCTCACAAATAAAGAAACTAAAAAAATTCACTGGTGCAGTTATCCTTGCAGATGGAAGAATGGCTCTTGCAATAGATCCTGTAGAACTAACATGTGGGGTTCAACTTGGATATATTTCAGGATATAATTATAAATATAATTGCAAAACTTCAAAGAAATGTCGGAGAAATAAAATTTTGATCGCTGATGATTCGGTAACTTCAAGGACGCTTGTAAAACATTTTCTTGAAAATGCCGGATATGAAGTAATTAGTGCTCCTGATGGCGTATCTGCTCTAAAAACACTTGAAATGGAAGAATTTGATATGCTGATTACTGATATCGACATGCCACGCATGAATGGTTTTAGCCTTGTTTCAAAAGTCAGAGAGAATGAAAGATTTGGAAATATTCCGATTATTATCCTGACTTCCCTTTACTCAAAGGAAGACCTTGAACATGGTAAAAATGTTGGTGCAAATGCCTACATGGTAAAGAGAGAATTCCAGGAGAAATCATTACTTGCCGTTGTTCACGACCTTCTCCCATGATCTATTATTTATATAAAACGGGTCACAATAAAAATAATTACATTTTTATACTTTAAAATCAAGTTTACATTAGTATGTTAGGTGATTTGAACCAACCAGATTTGAATAAAAGAGATAATTATATTATTCTGGTTGTTGAAGATAATCATACACAGGCTGAGTATCTTCGTTCTATCCTTGAACGAGAATCATTTTCTGTTATTCTTGTAAATGATGGTGAAAGTGCGGTAAACTATTTAAAACAAAGCACAGTAGATATTGTTTTAACTGACATTGTGATGCCCGGAATGGATGGTTATACTCTCTGCAATTGGATAAAAAATCCAGAAAATGGACAAAGCTGCCCAGTAATTCTTGTAACCCAACTATTTGATCCGGTGGATGTTGTTAAAGGTCTTGTATGTAATGCAGATAATTTTATAATAAAACCTTTTAATGCAAAGGAAGTTGTGAATAGAATAAGTATGACAATCGCTCATGACAGTAATCTGACTGTAGATAGTGATGGCAAAAATATTTATGCAAAAATATCAGGCGATGATTATCTAATAACGGCTGATAAAAAACAGATTTTAAATATCCTTCTTTCAACCTATGAGACGGCAATTGTAAGAAACGCAGAACTTGAGAGACTTCAGGAGGATAATTACTGGACTAATGAACAGTTAAAAATTGCAATATCAAATTTGAAAAAATCAAATAATGAATTAGAACACGAAATTTCTGAAAAGAAAAGTGTATCACTTGCACTTGCAGGCGCAAACAAGAAACTTCAACTGATGTCAAGTATTACAAGACATGATCTCTTAAATCAATTGACATCTATTCAGGGATATATCGATCTTGTTCTTCTGGAAAAAGAGCAACCTTCTGAAAAGATCTGGTATTATCTTGAAAAAACAATATCTGTTATCAATAATACAGTAGAAATTGTCAAATTTACCGGAGAATATCAGGAGATAGGAATTAAAAACTCAGTCTGGCAAAATCTATACACCATTGTTCAAAATGCCATCAATAGAAATACTAGTGATTCTATAATTACTGAAAATTTTATTCCAAAAAATATAGAAGTATTTGCTGATCCACTAATTGAGATGGTATTTTTTAATCTCATTCATAATGCCAAAAGTTATGGTAAAAAGATAAAAAAGATTCAGTTCAGATTTTCGATTGAAAACGGAATAGGATCAATTATCTGCGAAGATGATGGTGTAGGTGTTGCATTAGATAAAAAGCAGAAGATTTTTGATTACCGTTATGGCAATCATACAGGGCTTGGACTCTTTTTATCAAAAGAAATTCTGCTAATTACTGATCTTACAATTGAAGAATCTGGAATCCCGGATGTTGGTGCAAAGTTTATCATTACCTGTCCGAAAAAGAGCATTCGAATAGTAGATTAATTAATTAAAAAAATCAGAAGTTTTGAATATAATGTTCAACTTCCCATGGGTGAACTTCTATTCTAAAAGCTTCAGTCTCTGCTTTTGCTATGCTTGTAAGATAATCGACTACATGTGTGCCAAGTGCATCGCATATAACTTTATCCTTTAAAAGTTCATTGTTTGCTTCTATCAATGAACCCGGAAGCATCTTAATTCCACGCTTTTCTCTTTCTGCATCTGATAGTTTATAGATGTTAACATCGGTTGCTTCTGGTGGCATAATCTTGTTTCTTATACCATCAAGTCCTGCTGCAATCATACCAGCAAAGAGTAGATATGGATTACATGTTGGATCAGGGCTTCTTAGTTCTGCACGTGTACTGTTTCCACGGGCTGCAGGAACTCTTATCATTGCTGACCTGTTAGAAGCACTCCAGGTTATATATACAGGGGCTTCATATCCTGGAATTAAACGTTTATATGAGTTAATTGTTGGATTTCCAAGTCTTGTAAGAGCCTTTGCATGTTTCATAAGTCCACCTATATAGTACAGGGCAGTATCAGAGATCTGGCGATCTGCATCAGGATCAAAGAAGGTGTTCTTTCCGTTCTTTGAAAGTGATCCATGAGTATGCATTCCGGTTCCGTTTATCTTTCCAATAGGCTTTGCCATGAAGGTTGCATGTAACCCACGGTGAAGGGCAAGTGTTTTGGTTGCAAACTTAAAGGTAATTACCTTATCTGCAACAGAGAGTGCATCTCCATATTTAAAGTCAATCTCATGCTGAGATTCTGCAACTTCATGGTGTGATGCTTCAATCTCAAAACCCATTTCAGTTAAGGCAATTACAATTTCACGTCTTAGATCTTCTGCTGTATCCTGAGGAGCCAGGTCAAAATAACTACCATAATCAACGAAATTTGTGGTTGGTTTTCCATTTTCATCACGGCCAAAGACGAAGAATTCAAGTTCAGGCCCGGTGTTAAAGGTATATCCATCTTTTGCGGCTTCAGCAAGGTTTTTCTTTAGGACATATCTTGGATCACCCTCAAATGGAGTACCATTGTAGGTATAAACATCACATATAAATCTTGCAACACTCTCTTCTGATGATCTCCATGGAAGGATATTATAAGTCGAGACGTCAGGCTTTAAGAGCATATCAGACTCATCAATTCGGGTAAATCCTTCTATTGATGAACCATCTATCCAGATACCATCTGTCAGAGCTTTTTCTGCCTGAAGCACTGGTATTGCAACGTTTTTTGGAATACCAAGAATATCTGTAAACTGTAACCTGATAAACTGAACTTTGTCAGCCTTTATTTTTGCGAGCATTTCGCTAACGGTTTTGTCAGACATTGAAACAAGCTTCTACCTATCAACATTTAAGATTTTCTCTAATCTCTTCCAACTGTCATCAACAACATGCTGAATATACAGTTATACAAATAATTAGATCTTTTAATATTATAACCTTCACCTGAAGAAAATTGATTTTTTGTCAATTTAGAGTAAATTTTATTAATGATGTAAGGTAATAAGCTTCTATCTTTAGCTCATATTGACATATTCGGAGGATCTCAAAATGTGTGGGATAATAAGCGTAATTGATAAAAAGATGGAACTTATGGATGGTTCAGCCATTCGTGATGCACTTTCGGTAATGAACGAACGCGGCAGTGGTGAGGGGGCAGGGTATGCAGCTTATGGAGTGTATCCGGACTATGCCGATCTTTATGCTATTCATGTTTTTTATGATAACCTTGCGTTTGCAAGAGATCAGGTAGAGAATCTGCTTGATAAATGGGGTATGGTCGAATATGATGAAGAGATCCCAACCCATGAAACTGGAGCAATTAGAAAGATGCATACTCCTTGGAGATACTTCTTCCGTCCAAATAGAAGACTGATGCAACAGAGCAGTACACCTGATGATGATATTGTAACAAAGATTGTGATGACAGTCAATACTTCAATTGAAGGGGCCGTTGTTTTTTCATCAGGTAAAAATATAGGAGTTTTTAAAGCATCAGGCTGGCCTGAAGATGTCGCAGACTTTTATAGAATTGAAGATTATGAAGGTTATCTCTGGCTTGCACATAACAGATATCCGACAAACACTCCTGGCTGGTGGGGAGGAGCACATCCGTTTAACCTTCTTGACTGGAGTGTAGTCCATAACGGTGAAATAACATCATATGGAACAAACCGGCGATATATTGAATCTTTTGGATATAGCTGCACTATGTTTACAGACACAGAAGTGGTTGCTTATTTAATGGATCTTCTTGCACGCCGCCATCATCTACCTGAAGAACTTGTTGTAAAAGCTTTGGCACCACCATTCTGGGATGAAATTGAACGAAAACCTGATAAAGAGAAGGAGATTGATACTGCAATAAGATTAACTTATGGTTCTGCAATGATGAATGGGCCGTTTGCAATTACAGTTGCATCACATAACTCGATTGTAGGGTTTTCTGATCGAATAAAACTTCGTCCTCTTGTAGTCGGTGAGCATGATAACAGGCTTTATATTTCAAGTGAAGAGGCTGCAATCAGGACCATGGACCCTGAAGTTAAAAAGATAACAATGCCAAGAGCTGGCGAACCTGTAATTGGGAGAGTTGTGGCATGATAGATCCTGATATGATAATAGGGTCAAGGCCTTCAAAATTTCAGGTTTATATCGACAATCAAAGATGTATGCTTTGTGGCCGTTGTGTTACAAACTGTTCATATAATGTTTTTAGAATTGATGACATTATCAGAATAAATACAAGAAACTGTGTAGCATGTCATTGCTGTATCTCGCAGTGTCCTCGTGATGCAATTACAATAACAGAGCATCCTTGCGATTATCGATACCATCCGGTATGGACTACAAAAATTCGGGAAAATATCTACAGACAGGCCGAAAGTGGAAAGATATTACTTGGAGGTATGGGTAATACTTTGGATTATCCCATAATCTTTGACAGACTTGTGCTTGATGCATGTCAGGTTACAAATCCTTCAATTGATCCACTAAGGGAGCCTATGGAGCTTCGAACATATATTGGAAAGAAACCAAAAGTATTTGAATTTAAAAGAGATGGAGATATTAAATTAAAGACAAAACTTGTTCCAAACTTAACTATTGATACTCCTATAATGATAGGACATATGAGTTATGGAGCTCTTTCACTAAATGCTCATCTGGCTCTTGCAAAAGCTGCAACTAAGTCAGGAACATATATGGGTACTGGTGAAGGAGGTCTTCATGAAGCTCTCTTCCCATATCAGGATCATATGATTGTGCAGGTCTCTTCAGGTAGATTTGGTGTTGATATAGACTATCTTAACCGGGGAGCTGCAATAGAGATAAAAGTAGGTCAAGGAGCAAAACCCGGAATCGGAGGTCATCTTCCTGGTGAAAAGGTATGTAAGGCTGTATCATCCACAAGAATGATTCCTGAAGGTAGTGATGCAATAAGTCCTGCCCCTCATCATGATATCTACTCTATTGAGGATTTAAAACAACTTGTGATAAGTCTTAAGGAAGCCACCGAGTGGAAAAAACCGGTATTTGTAAAGATTGCAGCGGTTCATAACGTTGCCGCGATTGCTGCCGGAATTGCAAGATCTGGAGCTGATGCAGTAGTGATTGATGGATTTAGAGGTGGCACCGGAGCATCTCCAATTGTATTTCGCGATAATGTTGGAATTCCTGTAGAAGCTGCCGTAGCAGCGGTTGATTCAAAACTTCGAAAACAGGGTATTAGAAATGAGGTATCTATAATTGCATCCGGAGGTATCAGAGGAAGTGCAGATATTGCAAAGGTTATCTGTCTTGGTGCTGATGCAGTTTATATTGGAACAGCAGCACTAATTGCAATGGGCTGTAGAGTTTGTGGAACCTGTTATCGTGGATCTTGTGCCTATGGTATTGCAACACAGAGACCAGAACTTGTAGCAAGACTTAATCCTGATGCTACATCTGTAAATGTTTCCAATCTGATTCATGCATGGACACTTGAACTTTCAGAACTTATGGGAGCAGCCGGTATTAACAGCATAGAGTCATTACGTGGAAACCGTGACAGACTTCGTGGATATCTTCTTGATCAGGCGATGATGGATGTGCTTGATATTAAACCGGTGGGGGCATAAGATGAGGGTAATTGATGCAAAAGGGATGCATTATACCCCATTAAATAAGATGATTCGAAAACTTGCAATTGAAGGAGAAGATATTGTCATAAATAATGTTATGGGCCAGCGTTTTATTGGAGACGGACTTACAGGAAAATCTAAAATTACTATAAATGGAGTACCTGGTGGCGATCTTGGCATGTTTATGAAAGGTCCGACAATTATTGTCAATGGTAATTCAGATCATGCTCCTGGAAATACTATGGATGATGGGACTATTGTTATCAATGGATCAGGCGGGGATGCTACTGCTCATAGTATGAGAGGCGGAAAAATTTTTGTTAGAGATAATATCGGATATCGGGGTGGTATTCATATGAAACAATATCTTGATAAACGCCCGTGTCTGGTAGTTGGTGGAAGTGCACGTTCATTTCTTGGAGAATATATGGCCGGGGGACTTATAATCCTCTTAAGGCTTAATGAATCAGGACCTTATGAAGAGAGAGGGCTTGCAAGTGGTATTCATGGAGGCAAGATCTTTATTCGTGGAGAGGTTGGAGATTTTACAACAGTTGCCGGAAGTAAGGTTGCTCCTGCAAATGAAACTGAAATTAATAGTATTACTCCGATTATCAAAGAGTTCTGTAATTGGTTTAATTTTTCCGAGACGGAAGTATTTAACCAGGGCTTTACCCTAATTACACCTGAGAATTCAAGGCCTTTTGCCGGTAAATATGTCTGGGAGTAGATAATATGAGTACTATTAGTTATAAAAAACTTGAAGATGAGGTCTGGAATAATAATATTTGTTCTGGTTGCGGTGCCTGTGTTTCAGTCTGCCCTGCAGATGCCTTATATTTTTCAGATAATTCAATAAGTCCGGTATCATCCGGCTACTGTAAACGTGAGAGTGATTTGGTTACCTGTGGAAGTTGTTATTCTGCATGTCCCCGTACGGGTATGCACCGGAATAGTTCACTTCTTGGAGATTATATAAAAATCTGTGGAGGGACTGCTACCGGCAATATCCCACATCGCCAAAATGGCGGTGCTGTTACTGCAATTCTCTCTTCTGCGTTAAAGACAGGAATGATTGACGGAGTCATCACGGTTGCTGAGGATAATTATTCTAAAAAGCCATATTCTGTTTTGATTACTGATGAAGGTTCTCTTGTAAAAGTTGCCGGAACCAGATATAACTGGAGTGTTCCAGTGCTTTCAGCACTTAAAAGTGCAGTAATTGATAGAAAACTAAAAAAGTTAGCAATTGTTGGAACGCCTTGTGTTGTATCTGCTGCCCGAAAGATTAAAAATTCTGATAATGATCTTTTAATGCCGTTCGGGAGGTCAATTCGCCTTATTATGGGCTTATTTTGTACAGAGTGCTTTGATTACCGAAAATTAATGCAGGAAATATTAGTTAAAGGGAAAAGTATCGATCCTGCAAGAATTGAGCATATGAATGTTAAAGGTAAACTTGAAATCCAAGAGGTTGATGGTACAACTACTAATATCAAACTTGATGAGATAAAGGATGCAATAAGACCAGGGTGTCTTATATGCGAAGATTTTTCAGCGATTGATTCAGATATCAGTTCTGGATCTGTCGGGACAAGCGAGAAAATTACAACGTTAATTATTAGAAATTCTATCGGAATGAACTTTGTTGAGCTTGCCATGCATTCTATGGAGTTGACATGTACTAAAGAGTATGATATTTTAGCAATTGAGAGACTTGCTGAAAGAAAGAGAAAGTAAATTTGATATAGATAGCGGGATTTAGTTAATTTTTTTTATAAATTTTGATTTTTTAAAATCTTTTTGTTATTTATGGTTTGTTTGAATTTTTTATTACAAGATTTTACATTTTCTCAAATTTTGCAAATTTATTAACCCACATTTGCAATTATTGAAAATTAAAATGTTCTAATGGTTTTTTGAACTATCTGAAAAATATCATAGAGATAAAAAAATTTTAAAAATCGTGTTATTGAATTTGATAGTTTCGGTACATTAGGTGTTAGAAGTGCGAAAATGCTATTTACCTGGTTTTATAATCTTTTTGTGATTAATTGAATAATAGATCGAAAAATTACAATATCAAATGCAATTATTCTATAATATCTATAAATTCATAATTATGAGAATTTATCAGGTATCTGAAATTAAAATGGTAAGTTTAAAATTAATATAATTTCAACAAAATTGATATTTTTTTATAGAGATAATTGAGAATATGAGTTTATTCACCGGTGAATAAAGATTAATTA
>CAYSSW010000012.1:17894-41337 GCA_964434005.1 uncultured Methanospirillum sp. | reverse complement strand
ATGGGACCTGGCTATAAAAAATATTATTTTGATTAAATGTCTGCGGAATGTGGGTTGTATTATCCATATTTACGACATTTGTACAATTTTGCCATCAATTTTCAAAGATAATTCTCTGACTCTCCTAAACAAAAAGAATACCCATTTCATTGTAGGTCTTTGAGTGGGTTTACCAGTCTGACTTGGAATCGTCTCATTTGATTCTTTTACCCTTTTCCTGAGTTTATATTCAGAGACTGTATACACATACAAACATAATACCATTATCATTGTTAATGCCTGTATGTGCCCAATATTTTATAACCACATCAGATACCCTAAAGGTTTTATCTTTTAGGAATCTGAAACATAGATATCATCAAAATTCATGGAATGTATGTATTATCTATTTTTAATATATGTTAGTCATCTTTATATGATAATAAAAAATAGATCTGCGGATGATGGGGGTGGATAAGTATCATCAAAAAAATCTCGGAAGCAGAGACGTGAAGTTAAGCTAAAATGTATTGGTTATATAATTCATAGATTTACAAAAATTCAGAGAGTGTTCAACCTTATATGAGGATTTCAACAGAGCCGATTTTTTAAAAGATATCATCTGCCAAAAACAAGACTATCCCATAAAATAATCCCGATAAAATGATTATTCCTTGATATTCACAGTCACATTACCATTATAATTAACTGATATCACTATCTCAACAGGATCTCCAATTGAAATAAATATACCCTCAATCAATTGTTTCGGGTGGAAAATAAAAGAATATTCTCCTGGTTCCTTTGGAATTTGGAATAATTCATTCAGAACATATGTTTCACTATTTACATCATACACAACTGGTATCTTACCAATAACGGAAGCTTCATCATTTTGTGGGACAAGATATATCTCTGCATCTTTCAACAGATCTTCAATTCCAAAGTTTTTAAAGGCTATTTTTATTTCAACGATGTCACCGGGCTCTATTCTTTCTGGAACAATTATAGCTACCGGCTCGAAATCAATAATTTTTTCAAACAAGTGATCATTATTCAGAGTTAGTTTTTTTCCACTGGAAATATAAGGGTCAGATATTGGTTCTTTATTGTTATTTTGGGTTTTAATAGTTTTTACAAGTGGGTAATAGTCTCCGTTATAAGTGAGTGTAGAGTTATATCCTAATGTATTACTTTTGTTAATGTCATCAGAAAAACCTGTACCATTTGGATTACTCCAGTAATTACCGGCAATATATTCCCCGCCAACAATATTTGTTCCTTTTGTTGGTGCGATGTTAAACGAAATATCACTATAATCTCCATTGATAGCAGTTGTTGAATTAAAATAATTATTATAAATTAAACTTGTATTTACATGAGAGAACATAATATCTGCATCAGTATTATTTCCAATCAAATTACCTGATATTGAAGTGTTATTAGAATAATCCAGGGAAATCCCTTTTTGATTATCGAAAATAGTATTGTCAGATATAGTAGTGTTTTTAGTTACATCAAGATGAATCCCATAATGATTATCTTCCGATATTTCATTTCCAATTATTGTTACATCATCTGATTGATAGGATTTCAATCCGGAATCGCTATTATTTATAATTATATTTTCAGAAATTGTTAGATTATTAGATCCATCAAGATAAAGTCCATTACAATTACTTTTAATTGTATTTCCAATTACACTAACAAGATTACTATCAGTGGTATATATTCCAGATACATTATTACCGGTTATTATATTATTTTCAATTGTTGTTCCGGAATTCTTAAATAAATATATACCAGCATCTTCACCATTAATCTCATCGAAATTTTTTATCGTAACATTATCATTGCTAATTTTAATGGCATTTTCTGCTGATGTTCGCAATTTAGCACAATTACCATCAAGAGTAATATTATTACCATATATAACAATATTAAAACTATAAACGCCTTGTTCTGGATCCAATTGATATGAATGATAATTTGTATTTCCAGAAATAGAAATATAATCAGCAGTTACTGAGTAACCAACATTTGTCGGATCACAACTATCACTATTTGGTTTTAAACAAGTTCCATTCGCATTTATCGTTATGGTAACCTCTGCAACAGATACAGTATCACCAACTGTAGCAAGTGTCTTTTCTTCAGAGACAAGTGAAGTAACCGTAGTAATGATCCCTGAAACATCATCTATATCTTCAGATATACAATTTTCATCATCACATAGAATATTTTTTGGTTTTTCCCCTGATAAATCGTTATCTGTAGTTACAGATTCTGATACATTTATCACTGGATTAGAGATCATAGACATGTTTTCTTCTGAACCATTGTCTTCATCAGTAGATTCAGTCTCATTCCCTGCCAAAAGTTCAATGATGAACTCTGTTTCTTCGTCCTTTTCATCACCAATAACTTCCCCATCTTCGATAATAACATCTATCTTATCAACAGATTCAGGGACTAACTCTACTTCTTCTCCCTCTTCTACATTATTTTCAGATTTTTCGACAGGTGTATCATATATGGTTATCTCTACAGATGTAGATTCACATCCACTCATCTCTTCTGCAGAAACAGGAATTAATAACAGAATTAAGATAAAAATAACATTAATAACCAAGATTATTATTCTATTAACATCCAAAGATAAAAGCATATTCAACGATACCTTCAAGGTTTTGTATCATAAACTATTGATTAATTAAACATAAAAGTATACTGAATTTTTTTTGAAACACTATGAGATATCTTCCAGTGAACAAATTGTGACTGGACAGTATAATGAGAATTGTGTTAAACATAAACAATATCTTTAAAAGATTAATAGATCTCTATAAACTTTGTGGCATATATTCAATGAATATTATCATATCATAATAGAAGATGATCCATTGTCTGAATTATTAAAGATCATTGATTGGGAGAAATTTTGACCCATTTTTGATGGTCTCTATAAAGATGTCTCTACCTATGGAGGCCGACCTCATACTGACGTTCTCCTCTTAATAAAACTCTCCGTTCTTCAACAAATGTATGGTTTTACAGATAGTCAATTAGAATCACAATGCAATGATCGCATCTCTTTTAACCATTTTTTGAACTACCCTCAATCGATACCTGATCGCTCAACCATCTGGAGGTTTCAAGATAGAATAGAACATTACCATGACTGAAATTTGGGATAAATTTCAATACCAAATAAACCATCATGGATTAGTCATAAAACATGGTATGATACAACATTTATCCATTCAGAGCCTGGGGATGCCCCAGCAGATAAGCCACGAGGGGATGGGGCTAAAACAAGATGTTTAAAAGATGTATATAGGGCAAAAAGGTAATGTTTCACATTTTGGCTATAAACTCCGTATTATTGAAGATAAAGAAACACAGAGTGTCAGACGTTTTATCAGAAGCCCCAGCGAACGTACATGATATTAGATAGATCTATCTGAACCTGGTGAAACTGTTTACAGGGACTGGGGGTACTTTAGTACACCAATACAGATCGATGGATAAAACAATGAAAAGGGCTAATCGAGCCATCTTATTACTCTTAAAGACAAATGAAGAATAAAGCAATATCAAGAGTTCGTTCACTTGGAGAAAGACTAGATGCAGAGATTAAAAGAGTTTTAAATGGAGGAAGAGTAATGGTAACTCCAGTTGGAAGAGCAAATGTCAAAAATTTGTTTTAATATTTTGCTTATAACCTATATCGGATGAAAAGGCTTAACCATAGTTGATTGAAGAGCGATAACTGTAGAAAAATATACCCAAATATAAATTATTAATGAAATAAAGCCCTAAATTAATGGATTTTTAAAACTTGTTTTTCAAAGATGTAAAATTTTTTAAGACATTATAACCGGTAAGATGTACAATCCTCTAAATTATTACCTGCCAAGTGTTGGTTATAGATTTAATTCCTTTAAAATCACCCAAAAAAGAATTATTATCTATTCATGTCTTAAGGCTTCGATTGGATTTAATGCAGAAGCTTTCCATGCAGGATAAAGCCCGGATAATAAACTGATAACAATTCCAAAAGTCATACCATAGGGTATCTGAAAAAGTGAAGCTGGATTCAAAAGATATGAAGCATTGCCCATCAAAACCGCAACAATAATATAACCTGCTCCAAAGCTAAAAAGCCCCCCAACAATTGAACCAGAAAAACCTAAAATAATTGATTCAAAGATAAACATACTTAAAACCTCAGATCTTCTTGTTCCAATAGACCGAAGGATTCCAATCTCTTTATATCTCTCCATAACAGACATCATCATCACATTAAAGATGGAAACCCCTGCAACTATTAGAGATATCCCTCCGATTGCCATGGTAAACAGGGTAATCTGTGAAAAGGCATCCGTAATTGACTCCATAATCATTCTTGTATCAAAAATATCAACTACAGTCTCACGTCGGTTAAGTTGTTTATCGACATCGTTCTTAATAATACCAATATCATTGAGAGTTGAGACTCTGATAATTACCTGATCATAGCCTTGTGAATCATAAAAATCACGAAACCAAAGATCAGCAGTAACTATAGCGTTATCGGGGTTAATATCAAAACCTCTTCCTCTTTCTTTAAGAATACCAACAACTCTGACCCCACTTCCTTCATCTCCAATAAGAATCCTCGAACCGACGTTAAGGAAATTTTCTTCTGCAAGTTTTGCCCCGACCATCACTCCAGAAGCACCTCTGATATACTGCCCGCTTTCAATATCAAGAAGTTTAGGTAAATCCTGTGGATTAATTCCATATATGGCGGCATATTCATTATCCTGTTTAATTTTAATTTTATCTCCGCCATAATACACTGGTACAACAAGATTTGATCCAGCTGCTCTTTTTATCTGTTCTAACTGTCTGTCAGTCAATTTTCCAGAAGATGAAGAACTCCCGGTAATACTTGCATAGTGAGGGGTAATAACAATAGCATCACCTACATCAGAAAGTGAATCTGTGATTGATAATGTAAGAGCATTACCAAGAATACCCATTGACGAAATTGCAATAACTCCAATAATAATTCCAATTGCAGCAAGGAGTGACCGCAGCCAGTGCATTTTAAGATTACGAAGCGCTAATGAGAAAAAAAGTGCACTGTGGCTCATCAGTTCTCCTCCCAGTCGTCAAATGATTCCAAATCATCAGAATTATTCAAATCCTTACCGCCGGTTCCTGCAAAAAGTCTTCCATCTTCAATTCTAATCACACGATCTGCATATTTTGCCGTTCGTGGATCATGTGTAACCATAATAATTGTTTTTCCATTATCCCGGCAGAGATGCATAAGCAGTTCCATGATTGCTTTCCCAGTCTCTGAATCAAGATTACCTGTAGGTTCATCACAGAGGAGGATTGGAGGATCATTTACCAGTGCCCTTGCAATCGCAACCCTCTGTTGCTGACCGCCGGAGAGTTGACTTGGTTTGTGATTAAAGAGATCCTCTCTTAAATCAACCGAAGAGAGAACCTCTTTACATCTTTCACGTGATGCGGACATTCCATTCTTTAAAATCAGCGGATACCTTACATTCTCAAGAGCAGTTAAAAGTGGAATCAGATTAAACTGTTGGAAGATAAATCCCAGTTCATCACGCCGGAAATCAGTAATCTTATCATCTGAGAAATTTTTAATATTAACTCCTCTGATAAAAACATCACCAGTTGTCGGAGTATCAAGGCAGCCCATCATATTTAAAAGAGTTGATTTTCCAGAACCAGATGGTCCCATAATAGCAATAAACTCTCCTTCAAAAATTGAAAAAGATATTCCGGATAGTGCTGTTACACCTCCTGAAAAGATAGGATAAACCTTACTTACATCAATAAACTCCATTACCGGTAGATTGTCCGGAATATCCGGACAACAGGTGTCAATATCTGGGTCATTATTCATTTTTCCTGCCATACAAAATGCCTGCAATAACAAGAATAAGAGCAATGGCCGGAATCATATAAATCATCATACCATTAGGTAGAGGAAGAGATCCTGACTGTTGCACCGGAACGGTCGAATCATCTATGTGTGTAGCCACCTCAAGAAGAGTTTCTGTTCTAAAAATGTTCCCATCTTTATCCTTAAAACTGGTGACAAGTGGGACTTCTGTGGTATTTTCAACTTTGAATGTAACTTCAAAACTTGAAAAATCATCAGGTTTTAGAGCTCCGACTGCATAGAGTTTATATGGAAACACAGGATGAGCCGGATATTCTGAAGAGACTTCAACACCATTTGCAGTCTCAAGTCCGGAATTTGTGACATCTCCAGTAACTTTGAATATCCCATCCTCATTATTTACAACAACATTTGAAAGCACAGGATTTGCCTGTTTTCTACTTTTTCCAAGTGTTATTGGAAGGGTCCGGTTAAGTGTATGGATATTAACACCGTTTTGCCAGGTAAGAGTAAAGTTTATTGTTTCATTGCCATATGGAGTAATATTAATTGGAATATCTACAACATTATCTTGGCTCATGGTTCCGATAAAATAAGATTCAGGAACAATTTCATGCCCTTTTCCAGTTGCACTAATCGTTACAGCATTAATGATGTTATCACGTGGATTTCCTATATGAAGATAGATAATATCCTTCTTCCCTTCAACAAATATCTCCGGTTTAGAGACTACAGACATTTCAGGTTTATAATTCAGAACAGTTACCTTGAATGGATAACGAAGGAAATGTGCTCCTCTAAAGTCAAGTGATAAAACCGGATAAAAAATACCGGTCTCTCCTCTTGCCTGGATAGTAAAATCAAGAGTTAAACTATTTTTAGCTCCAATTGATCCAACTTTTTCATAATTATCACTGATAACCTTCAGGTCATCACTATAGACCATGGCGTGAGATATAGAAACAGCCTCTGTTCCAGTATTATTCATGGTTATACTAACGATTGCTGTATCATATGGCATCAGGACACCTGGGGAAATACTAACCCCTGTTACCTCAACCTGAGCAGCAGCCGCTTCCTTATCTTCGGCAAGTACTCCTCCCTGACAGGAGAGCAGAAACACTACTGTCAGAAATATAGAAAAAATGTGAATTCTATCCATTAAATCAATCCATAAGTTGTCATGAGGCTGTAAAACTGAAAGAGTATATATAGAATTCCAGGAACACCTGCTGCAATAATTGCTTTTTTATTGTTAAATTCACCTGTTTTATTAAGTCCAATGGCACAGATGTTGACACACCAGATAATGAAGATAATTCCAATAATACTTGATATCAATGTATACTCCATCATCATTGGATCATGAAACAACCCGTTAACTAATTCCTGAACCCTTGTTGGATCTGTAATTGTAATAGGATTTACATGAACCTTGGGAATATACCAGAAAGCCATAATGAGGTTAAAGATTCCATTAATAATAAGTGGAGTCATTCCCACGCCGGCAACTTCTGCCATCCTTTTAAATGAATATTGTCCTTTTAAGATTAAAACCATAATAAAGAGTACAATAGTTGCAACAAGCCAGATTATCCATGTTGTAACAAAAGATCCTATTGCAGTACTTATAGATGTAATTAGTTCAAGCCCTGGCATAATGCCTGCCATCATCCGTCCTGTCATCTCGCCTATAGGGTATGAACTCCCTATTGTAATAATTCCGATAACAGCCACGATCAATGCAGGGAGTTTAAGTGAGGGTTCCTTCTTGGAACGCTCTTCAAAGAATTTTTTGGGAGATATTAATATTTCAAAGATCATTGATATATTATCATAGGGAAGAGGTATCATTGTTTTGATCGATCATCAAAACTGTAATTATAGAATCTTCCATTTAATAAGGATCAATAATCCAACAAGGGAGAGAGATATTGCAAAAGCCATGACAATTGGAAATGCAAATGGAAAATCCTGTAATGGAAGATTTACATTCATCCCATATATACTTGAAATAAGTGTCGGAAGAGAGATAAGAATTGTGATACTTGTGAGCAGTTTCATCACAACGCTTACATTATTATTGATAATTGAGGCAAAGGTTCCAGTCATTCCTGTTACAATTGAGGTATAAATATTTGCCATCTCAAGTCCCTGCTTATTTTCAATGACCATCTCTTCGTAGATTTCAAGTTCATCTTCACTCATCTCAAGCACACTTGAATATGCAATCTTCTCAACCATGAGAGAGTTTGATCTAAGTGATGTGGTAAAGTAGACAAGAGACTTTTGCAGATTGAAAAGATCAAGGAGTTGTTCGTTTCTTGTCGAAAGATGCAGATCCATCTCAATCTGGTTTGTCATTCGATTAATCTCTTTTAAATAACGCAGGAATTTAAGAGCACTTCTATAACAGATTTGAAGAGCAAACCTTGTTCTATGTTTTGTATCACAGTTACGGACCCATCCATTTACAAACTCCTCAAGAACATCAACTTCAGTTAAAGTGACGGTTATCAGAATGTTTCTTGTAAAAATAATGCCAATAGGGAGGGTAATGTATGGGATTGCAGCCTCTTCAGGCTCGCGTTTAGGAGATCTGATAAGAATCAGGGTATTTCCTTCATCAACTTCAAAACGGGCTCTCTCATCAATATCAAGTGGATCTGTGAAGAATTCGATCCAAACTCCATACTCCTGTGAAAGGAAATTAATTTCCCTGTCAGTTGGATTTACAACTTTAACCCAGCATCCATCTGGATAGTCTTCTACTTCAGAAAGACCATTTTCTGTAGTAATATACTGGGTGATCATAATATATTATCCAAATTTACAACCAGTCAAGGTTTTTATCAGTTTTTTCTTCTATATTTGTTCCCTTTTTTCCAGATTTAACATGTCCAAATCTTGCATTAATATCGGCAAAATCAATTGTTTCTAACCGTTTATTCGCATTTAATGGTTTTTCAGCGGCAAGAATGATCCCCGATTTGTCAGTATTAAGAATTCCGGATTCTGGCCTTTTTGGGATATATGATTTTGGAGGTTCAGGGGCTGCAGGCTCCACTTCAGGAATAAAATCTGGTTCCTTTGGTTCTGGTTTTTTCTTTGTTCGTGAGATAATAAAATCAACAAAGATCTCTACAACCTCCCTTCTTTCAGGAGACAATGCGGCAATTTTATCTTCAAGACTCATGATAAATTCTCCTTAAAATCCGCCACTTTTTGTCAGGGCAAGTGTTCTACATGCGTGTTCTGCAAGCGATGTTTTTAGATATGCTTCTTCTAATGTTTTTCCAGCTGCAAATGTTCCATGTCCAAAAGCAATACAGAGTCCTCCAAGTGAGAGACAGTCGGCAACTTCATCTGCCAGATCCTGCGTTCCAGGATCTCCAACAGCAACAGGGATAATTGGGAGAAACATCTTCCCTTCACTATCTATTGGTTCAATGCGTTCACATATCATCGATGCTGCAACCGCATATGGAGGATGAGCATGAACTATTGCAAGATGATGCGTTTTTTCATAAACTGCTCTATGTACTCTCCATTCGCTTGAGGCAAGTTTAGGTACATCTGAATTGTCTCTGACAAATACAAGATCTCCTGGGGTATCAAGGAATGATCCAGTTCTTGTTATGAAAAAACCATCATCCTCACGTAAACTCATATTTCCAAAGTTACCATTGACAAGGTGTTCAGCAAATAGTCTCTTTCCTATTCTTTCAAATTCACCGGTCTGCATGGATAGTATATTCCTGTATATTATTCCTATACTATGGGTTTTCTTTTCTTATAGTCACATCATACTTTAAATTCCGAAATTGCATCAGCAACACCTTTTGTCTCATAGTTAACTTTATTAATAATTGTTTGAAGTTTTTCGAGAGCCTCTGCAGAATCTTTAGATATCTCTGATATTTGTTCAGCCTCTTTTGAATTTCCATCAAGGAGGGCTCCTATCTCTCCGATTGAAGAAGAAATCTCCTGAGTACTTGCTGTCTGTTCTTCTGACATCGCAGCTACCTGTTCTATATTCATAGATATATTCTCAACGGACTCTGAAACTTTGGTAAAGGCTGCAAGAGTATCAATTAATGCCTCGTTTCCTTCTTTTATTGCCGCTCCCCCAATGTCTGCTGAATGTTTGGCTTCTTCAGACTTCTTTTGTAGTGTGGTAATCATCTCATTGATACTCTCTGCTGATGATCTTGACTCTGTAGCAAGAGTTTTTACTTCAGATGCCACAACAGCAAATCCACGGCCTGCATCTCCTGCTCTTGCAGCTTCAATTGCTGCATTTAATGCAAGAAGATTTGTCTGGTTCGCAATGTCTGTAATAAGGTGGACAATTTTGCCGATTCTCCCCATTTCCTGCTGAATTTCACCGATGAGCCGTGTCATATCACCAGCGCTGGTAGTTATTACCTTCATCCCATTCTCAGCTTTTTTAGCACGGTTTTCTCCATCCTTTGTAAGATCATTTGCATTATGAGCAAGAGTGGAGACCTCTTCAGTTCTTCTTGATACATCACCAACAGTAATCGCCAGATCTTCCATTGCAGACAGAATCCTCTGAACACCTAAATTACTTTGTTGTGCATTATCTGAAACACGTCCTGCAATTTCTGCAAGTTTAACAGCTCCTTTTGCATTAATATCTACATTGGAGTTGGCGTCTGTGGTATTTGTAAGGAGATTACTGACATTGCCAGAGATGTTTTTCATAACTTCAGATATTCTATCTCCAATTTCATCAAGGGCATTGCCAAATGCCATCCAATCTCCTTTAACTCCATATCGCCGGTCGGTTCTTATTGAAAAATTGCGTGTGGCATATTCATTTGAAACCCTCATTGCCTCAATAATAGGTCCATGAGTGTAATTTAAGGTCTGATTCATCTCTTTAATAACATCTCTAAAATCTCCTTGATGGACACTTTCATCAACACGATAAGAAAGTTCACCATTAATAACGGCATCAGCAACAGATTTTGAGTCAGCAACAACCCTTGCAATTGAGTGTTTTGCTGTTTCTACCGCAGCATAAATCTTTACAAACTGTTCATGAGCCTCCGATACTTCACTATCTCCTTCTAATACTTTTACATCAAATGTTGTGTTTCCAGCAGCAAGATATGCGAGATCTTTTACAAGTTCTTCAATTGAAGATTTGAGATATTCTATAATCTTGCGATTTGCTGTAACATCAGAGTACATCATGACAATTTTTACAATATTATCACTTACATCAGTTACCGGAATGTACACATACTCAAAGATCTTCTCTTTTCCTTCAAATTCGAGTGTAACTCTCCCTTTTACTGGTTTTTTTGTGATAAGCAGTTCACTTCTTATTCCTCCAGTCCTTGAGATTACTTTGATATCATCAATGTTCATTGTCAATATCTTCTCTCTTGAAAGACCAGATACATTGATATAAGCCTGATTTACTGTAAGAAGTCTTCCTTCAGGATCAGAAGTCAGGATTAGGGCCGGATTTTCTGCAATTAATGCTGTTGATTCTTGAATCTCTTCAATCAGGTGAGTAATATCTGAAAAAACTTCGTAAATAATTAAAAGATTTCCATCAGAATCAAAAACAGGGATATACGAGTATTCAAGATGTTTAATTCCTGAAGGGAACCTTACAACATAATTCCCGCGGACAGGTTGTTTTTTACTTACTGCATCAGATACTGTTGGCCCGGCACGTTTTAAAACCTCTAATTCACTGATTTTTCGTCCGATCCATTCACTACCAACAAATCCAGAAATTTTTGAGAATGCCGGGTTAACGGTTTTGATTGTCAGATCAGGTTTAAGTGATAGAATACCATATGGATTACAACCAATTATTGCATTAATCTCTTCTGCCTGGACATGTCCGGTGATATCATCAATACAACAGACAATACAGGTCTCTCCTTTATAATCAGCAACCGTTAACGTTACTTTTGCAGGAAATTCCTCTCCGTCAAGTCTTTTATTAATCCAGTTAAAGGTAATTATTCCTCTCTCTTTTGCACGGTGAACAAGTGAATCAATCTTTTTTCCACTATCAGAGCCATCCATCTGATAAATCGGAGCGATGATATTTGGTCTTTGTCCAACAATTTTATCTCTTTCTGACGCATGGAACATTGAAAGGGTAGATTTATTACAATCTTTAATTGTTCCATCCTCTCCAAGAATCAGAGTAGAAACCGGGAGAATATCTATGAGAGCCCTGTCTTCCAAATCAATACTTATTGACATGATGATCACCAGTTATTTGACGAAAATCCTTGAATTGTATTTGATCATGATTTATAAGAATGTTCTCACAACCGGATACTAACCGTAGTAAGAAAACCTCTCATTAGTTTCTAAATTAGGTCATATCCTAAAATTAGAGACTGCATCTGCAACATCTTTTGTTTCATCCCCAACATGTCCGATAATTCTTCTAAGCTCATCAAGCGATGCTGCAGACTCTTCTGCTCCACCTGCAATGTCAACTGCTTGTTTTGCATTTCCTTCAAGAAGGTTTGAGATTTCATTGACCGTGGCCGTAATCTCTTCAGTACTTGATGCCTGTTCCTCAGACATTGCAGCTACCTGTTCAATATGTAATGAGATCCCCTCAACAGAATCTACAAGTTTACCAAATACCCCAAGAGTCTCAACGAGGGCCTCATTACCCTCTTTTACTGCAACAGCAGCACCATTTGCTGATTTGCCTGCAAGTTCTGATTTATTTTGAAGTGATGAGATCATCTCTGCGATGCTTTCAGCAGATGATCGTGACTCGGTTGCAAGAGCTTTTACTTCTGCTGCAACGACAGCAAAGCCCCGACCTGCATCTCCTGCTCTTGCAGCTTCTATTGCTGCGTTTAATGCAAGCAGGTTGGTCTGGCTGGCGATATCTGAAATCAGGGTTACAATCTTTCCAATCTGACCCATATC
The DNA here is from genome assembly GCA_964434005.1 of uncultured Methanospirillum sp. Taxonomy (GTDB): domain Archaea; phylum Halobacteriota; class Methanomicrobia; order Methanomicrobiales; family Methanospirillaceae; genus Methanospirillum. The sequence goes on along the minus strand of CAYSSW010000012.1, from coordinate 28,481 downwards.
TTGTTGAATCTCACCAATCAGCCGGTTCATATCATCAGCACTGATAGATATACTCTTCATACCATCTTCAGCCTTTCTTGCCAATGTTGTTCCATCATGGGCAAGTTCTGTTGCATTTCTTGAAAGATCTGAAACTTCTTCTGTTTTCTTTGAGACATCTCCGACAGTTATTGTTAAGTCTTCCATGGCTTTTAGCATCTGAGCAATACCATTGTTTCCAGCTTCTGCATTTGCTGAGACTTCTGATGCACTGTTAGCCATAATAGAGGCTCCTTGTGCAATTTCGCCTACATTATGATTTGCGTGATTAGTGTTTTCAATCAGTCTTGTGACGTTTTTATTTATGATTGCAATGGCGGCAGAGATTCTTTCTCCGACTTCATCAAGTGCATCACCAAGGACAATCCAGTCACCCTGGGCATTTTGAGATCTGTCAACTTTTGCAGCAAAGTTTTGATTTGCAAATTCACCTGATATTCTCATTACTTCCCTTATCGGACCTTCTGTATGGATAAGGGTCTCATTCATTCCATCTATGACTTTTTGGTAATCTCCTTTATGCACTGATGCATTAACTCTATATGAAAGATTACCTTTAATCATTGCATCTACAACTGCTGTTGAGTCTTCTACCACCTTTGCAATTGCATCTCTTGCAACTTCAACAGATTTCGTAATTTTAACAAACTGCTCTTTTGCAGATTCAATCTCTTTATCTGCAGGTAGAACTTGTGTTGTGAAGTCAGTTTTTCCGTTTGAGAGATCTGAAAGATTTTTGAAGATTTCATTAATAGAATCATCAAGATATTTTAGCATTTTTGTTGCTACTGTGACATCAGTGTACATTATGACAATTTTATTTATTTCTCCATTTACCTCAAAGATGGGTATGTAAACAGCATCAAATATTTTTGTCCCATGTCCAAAATCAACGGATATATTTCCTGTTTCTGGTCTTTTTGAGATAGTGGCATCATTTATTGATCTACCATCACGTGAGATGATATTAAAGTCACTTAAGTTCATCGATAGCAGTTTTTCTTTGGGTATTCCTGTTATGTCTACAAATGCTTTATTTACTGACAGGATTTTTCCTATTATATTTGTGGTTAGAATAAGTGCCGGACTTTCTACAATGAGAGTTTCAGATTCTTTAAGTTTCTGTACAAGTTCAGTTCTATCTGCAAATATTTCAATAAGTTTTTCGATCTCACCTTTCTGGTTGGGTAATGGAACATATGTGTACTCTATCTGCTTTATTCCAGTCTCAAAGTTGATGATAATATGTCCGGTTGCTTCCTGTTTAGATAAGATTACTTCCTCTGCTGACTTTCCATGTCTTTCTAGTACTGTAAATTCATGAAGATTCATTTGAGAGAGTTTCTCAATAGAGAATCCCGACATTTTTGAAAACGCAGGGTTTGCCTGCGTAATATTCATATCAAGATCAAGGGTGATGATTGCATATGGATTATTCTCAATAAATCGATTAATCTCTTCAATATGTTCTATCTGTTCTGTGTCGTCAAGATAACTCAAAATTATTTCAATAATTTCACCATTTACATCTTTTACTGGGATGAAAACATAACTAAGACATTTTACCCGGTCTTCAAAGTCAATAACAAGAGAACCTTTACACACTTTTTTAGAAGTAATTGTTTCCTTTAGATATGGCCCGTTTTGTGATATTATATTAAAATCAGATATATTCATCGAACTTAAACGTTCTTTAGAATAACCTGTCATCTTTATTGTCTCCGGATTTATTTTTTTAATATTTCCAGATAGATCCATTGTCATGAGACTGATTGGAATCTCATTTATAAGGGTGTCAAATATGTTGAGATTTTCGATTAGTTTAGTCTGGTCTGCAAGAATCTCAATAATTTTGTTATATTCTCCATTTGCATCTTTAACAGGGATCATTACATACTTGAAGTATTTTATTCCAGTAGGGAGATCGACAATAATTCTTCCACTATCGGTTTTCCCGGAAGATAGTACTTCTTCTGCTGTCTTTCCCATTCGTTTAACAATTTTGAAGTCCTTGTATGAGAATGATTTAACTTGGTCTGCTGAATATCCGGTAACCTCCATAAATGCGGGATTAACTTTAAACTCCGTAAATGTATTATTAAATGTAAAGATGACATATGGATTATTTTCAATAAAACTTTTCATCTCTTCATTATATACCAAATGTTCTGTAAGATCAGTATACATACCCATAATACTTTTAACAGAATTATTCAGATCAAGAACCGGGATATATGTATAATCCAGTATTCTTACATCTCCGGCAAAATCAATTATGGCGCGTCCCTTTAACGGTTTCTTTGAAGAAATTACTTCAGGAATGCCAGATCCATCTCTATTTAGGACAGTAAATTCTGAAAGAGACATTGAAGTTAATTTATCTTCCGAATATCCAGAAATTGAAGTGTAAGCAGGATTTGCAGAGAGAATATGTCCGTTTAAATCAACAGTGCAGATTGCAGCAGGGCATTCACGTATGAATGAAGTAATTTCTGACACTTTTTCAGTGACATCTGTGATGTCTGAAAATACGTTAAAGACTTTCAGTAATTCTCCATTAAAATCAAATGCTGGAAGATATGAATATTCGATACATTTTATTCTTCCATTGAATTCGACGGTAAATTTCCCCGAAACACGCATCTTTTTCTCAATTGCTTCTTCAATTGTTGCTCCTTCCCGGTTTATTATAGGTAATTCTTTAATACTGCGTCCTATCCATGCATCTTTATTATAACCGGATATTTCAGTGAATGCAGGGTTTGCATCTATTATTTTTTTGTCAGGGCCGATGGCTAATATCGCATGAGGATTGTCATGGATAATTGCGTTATTTTCTTCAATAAGTACCTGACCAGAGAGATCTTCTACACAGGATACAATTGCTTGTTGGCCTTCAAACATTCCAACTGATAACGTTACTTTTGCCGGGAAATTTTCTCCATTAAGTCTTTTATGTGTCCAGTAAAAAGTAACAGATCCCCGGTTTCTTGCAATGTCTATCAAATGTGCACTTTTTTCGTCACTGTCCCTTCCATCTAACTGGAACTGTGGAGAGATGATAATGGGGCTGTGACCTACTATGTCCTCTCTGTCTGATGCCATGAACATTGAAAGAGCTGCTTTACTTATATCTATGAAAAATCCCCGTGTTCCGATAATGAGTGTGGCCACAGGCAATGAATCGATTATTGTCTGAAGTGAAGAGAGGTCATCGGATTTAATAACTGATTCTGGATTTATTTCTGACATTTTACCCCGCTTGAAAACATCTGTATTAATGGTTCTGGTCTTACGCTTACTCTCTTTTAGGAAGAGTGCTATGCTTTATCTTTATCATATTCATATAAAGAAAGATCCTTTTGAAAATAAAGATACATAGGTAGTGTATCGAAATCTTCGTTAATTCATTTACCCAAAAATATCATACTTTTCTTCATCAAAAAATTTTTCCAGTTCTATCGGTTTTACAGTCTTTATATTCGGGCAGTATGTATCAATCCTTGATTTGATATTAGCCAGTTCCTCGAATTTTTTGTGAACTTATCAATCCGTTCATCATAGACAAAGACTGTTTTGTATATAGTACTCAACAGGTTATCATCGGAAGTAGTCTTCTTAATCTTAACATCATTAAGAAGTATAAGTCATTAAAAAGACAGTAACTCAATAGAATTAATAATTGTAAATTATCAAATGAAAAAAAGTTTAGTATCTCCGGTTTCCACCAAAGCTACCGCCCCGGTTTCCTCCGCCGTATCCACCATTGCGGTTTCCACCGAATCCACCGCTGTTACCACCAAATTCACGGCGTGGCTGCATTGGGCGAGCCTCGTCGATCCTCATGGTTCTTCCTTCAAAGACGGTTTCGTTTAAGGCATCCATTGCTGCCTGTGCTTCCTCGGGAGAGGACATTTCAACAAATCCGAATCCTTTCTGCTCAATAACCTTAACGCTCTCGACAGTACCGTAGTTGCTAAAGAGTTCACGAAGCTGTGCTTCATTTACAGAGTATGTGAGGTTACCCACATACAGGCGTTTACCTTCCATAATATTCACGAAATTTTTGCATCCGCAAGTTGACGAATACGAACGTGCCGTATGCATCAAGGTTACTGAAAATAGCTACTTATATGTGCCCTGTTACAAACGAGTCCATCCTAAAAAACTATCTCAATACTTCCCTTACGTATGTGTAATAATGTTAGTAATAGTTGTATAAGAAGTATTCCGTTTTTGTCAATAGAAAGATGTTTTTTTGGTGTTGAAAATAGTCAATTTTTGCCAGATGGTAATATAGAATATTGCGCGGATATATTCGATACTCATAAGTGTATTCTTATTGATATTTTTTAAGGAATAATTCGTGGATAACAGGGTTATAGTCATTGGGGCAGGACCTGCAGGGCTTGTTTGTGCATTATATCTTTCTAAAGGTGATGCCTCTGTAACATTACTTGAAAAAAAGGAAGTCTGCGGAAAGAAGCTTCTAATTTCAGGTTCAGGAAGATGTAATGTTACCCATACTGGCAAAATTTCCTCTTTTTTTAACCGATATGGAAAAAATGGAATATTTCTTCGAAAAAGTCTGACAAAATTTACGAATTCTGATCTCCAGAAACTACTGACAGATGGAGGCATTAAGATTTCATCAAATCCTGATGGCAAAATCTTTCCAGAAGAAAGATCAGTAGGTGTCAGGAACTTATTTCAGAAGCTCTGTGTAGATGCCGGGGTTACTATCCTGAATAGCAAAAAAGTTCTCTCTATTGAAAAGAATGAAGGTAATGATCCTAAATTTACAGTTATAACGGATTCTGAAAGATTACTATGTAATAGGGTAGTTATTGCAACCGGTGGGATAACGTACCCGGTTACAGGGTCAAATGGAGACGGATATAAATTTGCACATGATCTTGGTCATACTATAATACCTGCCCGTCCTGCATTAACGCCTGTATATATCAAAAACTTTGCATTCGGAGATCTTAGTGGGATTTCGTTTTCTGAAGTTTCTGTATCGCTATTTCGCGACCGGAAAAAAATTACAGAACAAAATGGAGATCTCCTGATAACTCATTTTGGTTTTTCAGGCCCAGTAATTCTTGATATGAGCAGGTATATCATGAAAGGTGATGAACTTCGAATCTCATTTCTCTCTGGAAAGAACCATGAAACCGAAAAAAATGAAGTATCTGCTGCACTCACACATAATGGATCAGTACTTATAAAAACTGCTCTTTCATCCCTGCATCTACCAGAACGTTTTATTAAGAAAATTCTTGAAGTCGTAAAAGTTCCACCTGATTTGACATCATCTCATCTGACAAAAGAGAAACGCCAAAAGATAATTGAAAAAATTGTTGAAAGCAGTTTTATTATTGATAATCTTGCTGGCGTGAATGAAGCGATGGTGACCTGTGGTGGTGTATCAATTGATGAGATAAATCCGAATACAATGGAGTCAAAGATAGTTCCCAGTCTTTATTTTGCAGGAGAGGTTATGGATATTGACGGTGATTGTGGTGGTTTTAACATTCAGGCCGCAGTTTCAACCGGTGTTCTTGCTGCTAAATCATGTCTTGAAGGTTTAAAGAGTAGTAACCATATTGATAATTGAAGGATAATGATTTGTATACATGGATGCGGATTTTGATAATTTTTTGTTGCTATTTCAGATGGTAGTTCAATGGATAGCAATAATTCTCTCCGCATCATCAGGTGTTTATGATGCAAGGCGCTATAAGATGGATTATTTTGGTGCTCTTGTAATTGCTGTTATTGTTGCAGTTGGTGGTGGAACACTTCGTGATCTTCTCCTTGGAAGATACCCACTCTTCTGGTTGAGTGATCCAATTTATCTGACAAGTATTTTAATTGTAGGAATTGTCGGAATTCTGTTGATACCAGTAGGGCCAGATGGTTCGATTATTCGTAAACCTCAAAAATCTTCCTTTTATCAGGGAATAATTGAAACAATTTTTGGAGTCAGTGAATTATTTGTAATAATTGATGCGATAGCACTTGGACTATGGGCATATCTTGGCACAATCTATGCAATGGGAAGCAATATATCGCCGTTTATCGCTCCAGTAATGGGAGTTATCACTGCATCTTTTGGAGGTGTAATGAGAGATGTATTTTTTGCTAAAATTCCAGAACTCTTCAAACCTGGCCAGTTTTATGCCCTTGCTTCTTTTGGTGGGGCAGTTGCATATGTAATCTGTTGGTACCTGTCAACTCTCTATCCGGATACAATATTTGCAGCAGAATACCCAGTTGGATTTATTGCTTGTATCACCGTAACATTTATAATTAGAATGCTTTCAATAAAATATAACATTACAAGTTACTGAATATGACAAGACTTGATGATTTTCTTGGACCTTTAAATGAAGGTGTATGGGAGGTGCAGATTCCTAAATCGGATGTGACAGAACCTTTAGATGATTTATGGGTTGAATCTCCAATCAATATTCCAACACCAAAAACCATCCGTAGTTATAGAAAGGGTCAATATCATGTTCATGAAAAGGAAGATGAATGGGCTGTTCACCTTGACCGTCATGATCCGAAGAAACATCCAATATTGCATCTTATTGATGATGCACCTATCCTCCTGATGATATTAGACACATTTATGGTCTTTGTCTCTGAACTTAAAGGCAAAAGTCTTGGTACTCAGGAGTTTATCCTTAAGCAAGGCACTGAACTTAAAGAGGAATTTGTTGGAAGTATCATCCTTCTTGTTTTTGGATTTGTGATGATACTTGAGCCTGGTTCTATGTATTTACACCTAATGCATGAGATTATTCCTATTATTGTCATGGGAGCAGGTTTCTTACTAATCTACACTGGAGTAATTAATAAAGAGTATGGAGAAATCAATATATTTGATCTGGCCCGTGGAGTAATGGTCCTAATTTTATCAGTAGTATTGTTTTACCTTCCAATGGTAATGTGGGATCTTCTTCTTCTTTTAGTGTTAGGTATATGGCTTATTTCAAGTTCGATAATAATAATTGGAAGAGCAGTACAGGGAAAACACAAGATTCCTGAAGGATTTTACAGTCGTGTGGTAATTGGAGTATGTTCTCTTGGAATGGGTGTTGTGATATTTATCTCCCCTATTGCATTTATTGATCTTTTTATGATAATTGCAGGAGCTCTTGTCTTCACGGTTGGAATAATGGTTCTAACGGTAACTATCAGGCTATGGTGGACAATGCATCATCCTAAACATTTTACAATTTTAAATATTATTGGATGAGATCATTTTTTTGAATTCTCCAGTTTCCTTTCGGCACTTTGAGTTCAAATCTTACCCCTTCCCTATAAACACCAGTTTCTTCAATCTCAATTCCGGTAATTGAAAGGATTTCCCTTGAAAGAAAGAGTCCAAGACCTGTGTTTTTACCATATTCTTTCTGGAAAAGAAATGGACGGAATTCAGGTTTTATTCCAATACCATCATCAGTATAGACCAGTTTGAAATCTTCACCTTCAACTATGCCAGTAAATTTAATATTTTTAACATGCTGACCATGCCTAAGTGAGTTTTCTGCAAGATTATAGAAAACTCTTTCAATTAATTTTTCAGCGAATATCAGAATATTACAGTTTTCTATAGTAATTGAGGCCTGCTTTAAATATGGATGAGTGATAGCCTCATTTATTAAAATTGAGATTTCCTGCCATTCTGGTGGTTTTGTTCCTATATCCTGATAAGTTTTCGTAAAACTAATCTGCCGGCTGATAACTGAAGCCATTTCTGATGCTTTTTTGATGCAATTTTCTCTCTGTTCTGGCTGGTTGGTTATTTCGGCCATAAGCAGGTATCCCCCAAGAGAAGTTATTGAGTTTATAATATCATGTCTTGTAATCGATGAAAGAATGGCCAGTTTCCGATTAGCTTTTGTAAGAGATAGATTAATCATTTTTTGTTCCGTAATGTCGATTACAACCCCTACTGTTCCTCCAAATGATCCATCGTTTGAAAGAAATGCCGCTTTTTGTATAATCACATCACGAACAAGATCAGAAATTTCAATTCTGGTTTCAAGTCTTATTTCAGGGAGCCCTGCAATCAGATCTATATCCATCTGTTTTATTTGACCTGTTTCATCAGAATTAAAGACTTCCTGTATCTCTTTTCCAATAATCTTATCTTTTGAAAGATTTAAGATGGCTGCAAAGCTCTTATTACACCAGAGATATTTTCCATGCTTATTTTTGATAAATACAGGACTTGGAATGATATCAATGACCATCTGAATAAACTTTGCATGAAGTTCAATCTGTTCAAATGCCCGCCGTTCTTCGGTTCTATCTTCAATCTGAATAATATATCCTGAAATCTCATGTTCATCACTCTGAATTGAAGTAACAGATATGTCAAAGACAGATTCTCCGGTTTTTTTCGATCTGAAAAAACCTGCACTTGTAAGAAGATCAAAGTTTATTTTATGATCAAATCTAAAGGGTTTACCATGTATCATTTCATCAGCAAAAACCCCCTTTTTTATATGAGAAAAGAGGTTAAGACCAAGAATTTCATTTTCATTTGGTAATCCAAGCATCTCAACAGCTGAAGGGTTAATCATTACAAGATCGCCATTTTTGTCAAAAAATCCGATTCCTATTGGTGATTGATGGAATATCGACTCAAGTTCATCCTTTTTTTCCTGAAGTTCGGTCTCAATTTTTTTGATGCTTGTTATATCGCGGGCTATGTGTATACATCCGATAATACAGTTATCATTAATTATTCGTGGTGTAACAGATACAAGTAGATCTTTTTGTATTTTCTCTTCACGAAGACTTACTACATGTCCGTTATTATCTGCAAGAAGGGATAATAGTGGGCAAATGGAAGGAGGACCATCAGTGCCATGCATGTGAGTATAGCATTTAGTACCAACAATATCATCAGGCGTTTTTCCGATAAGATCAGCCATTGCTTTGTTTACACGAACAATTGTATGTTCTGTATCTATCAACGCGACAAAGTCAGGAATTGCGTCAAATGTGGCATCCCATTCAAGATTTGCATCCTTAAGATTTGATATTGTTGTAAATTCCGTGGTAATATCAAAAAGCACAGCACTGATCAGGGTCAATTTATCTTTTTTAATAATTTGATGATAGCCTTTGTATCTTCGGATAGTTTGATTAAGATCTTCTATTTCATATATATATTGTGCCTTATTTCCTGGTTTTAATGATTTAATAAATTCATCATATTTGATCCTTTTTCCCGGGATAATCAGTTCTTTAATGAAAAAAGGTATGTCTTTATAGTTTTCAGGAGTTTTAAATATTGAAAAATCTCCATCAATTAAATAGGGTTTTCCATCTGGTAGTGTTAGAGTATAACGAAGAATGCTGTCTGGGAATTCATCATTTGTTGTTTGTTCACTCATATTTATTCCAGGCTTTTGGTGATTGTTGGCAGTGTACAATAATTTTGTTTAGCATGAAAAAAAGGTATCTATTGGCTGATAACTCCAAGTTTTACAAGTTCAAAATAACAAGACATACATACTTTTGTATCATTAATTGCCCGGTGTTGGATTACTATATCTTTATTGAAGAGAATTTTGTATAATTCGGCAAGGCCTGGCCATTTATAGCCTTTTCCTTTAGGTGATTTGAGTTTGCAGTGATCAGTTGAGGAATGCATTGTACAAACTTGTTGAATCTCAGGTGGAAATGGATTTAACCCAAGTCTTGTTCCTTCTGCGATGATAACTCCAAAATCAAACCAGAGGTTATGTGCAACAACAGTATCAGCCTGATATGAAACCTGAATAAAGCGTTCAAGAGCTTCTTTTACGGGAATTCCATCATTTTTTGCGATATCTGTTGTGATATTATGAATTTTTGTTGACTCAGGTGGAATTGAAAATCCGTCTGGTATTATCAATAAATCGTCGCATTCTACTGTTGTTCCAGAAATATCTGTTAATATCCATGCAATTTCTACAAGTCGTGGCCATTTTCCTGGTTCAAGTGTAGGTTTTGGGTGGCCTTTTACAATCCCTGTTGTCTCGGTATCAATGAAAAGAAGCAAGTTACTCATTTATTATTCAATACCTCTTGCATTTATGGAATATTCAACAGTATATAATTACCTATTATACCCTGATTTTTATATGAATACTTTTGAATTATTAAAAATGATATAATTACTAAAATGACTTATAGATTGTAGAAAATTTTTGTGTTAATTACTAATTAAAATCCATCGTCTGACATATGGCAGACCAATTTGTGTTTTAGAATTAATAGTTTTCTATTTGTTTTATGATATATCATTGATAATATATGAAAATCCATTTCTACTATTTATATTCTTTGTATAATTTGATCAAAATATTGCTACATCTTGTTTTACTTTAGATTTGTTCATGAGATGTTCTTTAGAGGGGGGAGGCTATATATGTACAACCGATAATTCTTACATAAGATTGTATAAAATGGATGAATTTTTGTTTTTTCATTCACAAGTAATCCTCCCACATCTGACGGATAGCAGACATATGGCAG
>CAYSSW010000012.1:0-17794 GCA_964434005.1 uncultured Methanospirillum sp. | reverse complement strand
TATTCACAGAAATATATGAAAATTAAGTCCTTGTATTTCAATTTTTTGTATAATTTGATCCGAATAATGTCAATATAACTTTCACTAAAGATTTAATCTTCAAATGTGTCTGACGATGGAAACAGGTTATATGTGATGATAAATGGTCTCATTTTTGTGTTATATCTGGTTTATATCAGAGATCTCCGTTTATTTCTAACCTTTCGTTTTGTAAGTAAAACCATAATTGGTTACAAAGGTTGTATAATTTTAAAACCCTTCCACTTTTTGGATATATTTATAGAGTATTCAAAAAACGGTAAAAGACTTTTTTTCATTCACAAGTAATCCTCCCACATCTGACGGATAGCAGACATATGGCAGACAAAAATCCTGTTTATAGCATAATTATTATCTATTTATGGAAGCATATATTCACAGAAATATATGAAAATTAAGTCCTTGTATTTCAATTTTTTGTATAATTCGAACAGGATATTGTAGAGTTATCTCCTGTTAATTATTTGAAAGGGTTCTCACAAAAGGTTAGAGAACTGGTTATATGTGATGAACAATTCAAAATAATTTGCTCATCAATCACAAATTTTCTCTATAATCGGTTGTTTTGATCCATTTTCTCTGAAGATAAAATTTCGATATACAATTGGAGTAATTAGTGTGGTGAAAAGCGACATCAGAACTATTGCAACATAGAGTCCCTGATCAATCACACCTTCTTCAAATCCGATGAGAGCAACAATCATTGCTACTTCTCCACGAGGTGCCATGCCAAAACCAACAATAATGGAGTCACGTTTTGACATTCCACAGAAATATGCTGGAAGTCCACAGCCTACAAGTTTGGTCGCAATAGCTGTTATAGTCAGGATTACTACGAAGAGAACTATTTCTGGTGTAAGGGCGTGAAGATCAACAAGTATTCCAAGAGAAACAAAGAATATAGATGCAAAAATCACCTGCAAGTAATCTGCTCCCTCTTTTAGTCCATGGCTTTTTACCAATTTCACATTTGAGAATGAAACACCTGCAATAAATGCACCGATAATAGCCGAGAGTCCTACAAGTTCAGCAATCATTGCATAGAAGAAAGCCATCATCATAGCAAAAATAAAGGTAAATTCAGGATATGTTGCTGCAAGTGTTGTCTTATCTACCCACTCAATCAGCCTGCTAACAACCAAAAGCCCAAAGGCTGCTCCTACAGTAATAAAGAGAATTGCAGTTCCTGCAAGAATGGCAATTCCACTTGCAGATAATGTTCCCATTACAATATCATTACTCATGGCAAGAACAAGCAGACTGAGCACATCATCTATTACCGCCGCACCAATAATTGCCTTAGCAGCTTCAGTATGAAGTTGATTTAGTTCTTTTAAGACATTTGCAGTAATTGCAATACTTGTAGCTGTTAATGCTGTTCCAATGAAAATTGAGCCCGCTACTGGAAATCCAAATAACTCGGAGAGTGCAAAACCTCCAATCCATGGAATAATTACGCCGATCAAAGCTATTACTCCATTTCGTGGGACAACAATATCTTTAAGGATAAAATCAAGTCCAATGACAAAAAGGAGCACGACAGATCCAAGTGTTGCAAGACTACTCACAAATTCAGTGTATGGTATCAATGCAAGTCCGCTTGGACCTACAAGTATACCTACAAGGATAAGTCCAATAACTGCCGACTGGTTAATTCTTGCTGCAATCAGATAACCGGCGAGAGCAACAAAGAGTAAAAGACTCATCTGAAATTCAGGTGAGGTAAGTATATCTTCCATATTTTTGTAATCAATTTTTTTAGATTAAGGGGTCTGGTACTGTATCTCCGGTATGTGGGAGAGTTGAGGTTGTTACAAATATTTGCTGTTTTAAGACTTTAAGCCTTTCAAGGATGACTTCCTTACCTCTTTTTGTCATACCAAATACCGGGACTGTTTTCCCGGCCTGTATTAAAGCTTTTCCTCCACATATTTCTCTTACCTGCTTTGATGCACATGAAGTCATGATATCTGCTAATGAGCAAAATGCAGTTGCCTGTTCACATGATAGACCAGTTGTATGAACAACAATTATTAGAGCATCCGGATCAGTATCTCTGACTGCTCTTGCATCATGTGCGGTTACAACTGTTATGGCTAATTTTTTGTATCCTGCTTTTTTTGCAGCAGTTATTCCGGCTATAGGATCCATTATTGCAGTTGATGGGTCAGGTACTATCCCACCTCCGTCCTGTATTCTTTTAATAACTTCCGGAATTGGACTTGTCTTGACAAGACCAGACATACGGCCACCTATTCCCTGAACCATCGATGGATTTGCAGTAACAACAGTACCAGCTCCATCACAGGCGATTATTGCAGCATCAATAATTCCACCGGTAATTGCAGTGCTAATTAGTTCTGAAGCACCAAAACCTACAAAAGGTACATCTGAATAGATCTCTCTTTGAGCAGTAAACATCCCAAAAGTTTTGATTCTGTTCTCTATATTTATGGAAATTTTTTCTTCTGTGATTTTATCGACTGGAAGAGCAAATCTTTTTGCAAGTGGACACGAATTAATCATTGGAGACTCGGTTGATACTACTTTACCATTTTTTATGGTAACTATAGCCTTTCCGATACATTCTATTATATGAATATCTTCCATTCCTTACTGTTTGCATTAAAGCAATATAAAGAATACAGATAAAAAAAGAAAAAATAGATTAAACTTATGCTACAACAATTTCAAGGGTGTATGCGGTTTCGTTGCCTGCTGGCTCTTCAAAGGAACGTACATCTGCACCTGAGAAGACCTGGTTTCCACTCTCGATTGCCTTAAGAATCCACTCATGAACACCTGGTGCACCAACAGTCTCGTCTTTTGCTGGGACGAATTCACTGCTGACAATTTCAAGGCCTGCTGATGGGGTCATGTTCCATTCGTATCCGGTGGTTGGGTTCTCTTCAAGTGAAACAAGGACTGTTTCATTAACATTCATCTCAAGTGAGGTGGTGTTAAAGTCTGCGGTGTAGTTTGCCTGTGCAACTTCTACAACTGGTTCTGCTGCAACTACTTCTTCAACAGGTGCATCTGCAACAACTTCTGTAACAGATGCTTCTTCTGCGAAGCATCCTGGGACAAACAATAATGCTGCCACAAGAACAATCATGACTGAAAGAATTTTCTCCATATCATATAGTTGTAAATTTCTCCGTTTAAGGTTTCTGCTAAAAAATCTGTGTAAAATATACCTTACATTTTGTTTTAAGGCGATAGTTGGGCATATTTTCGCTTAAAATATGAGTTAACCTAACTGAATATATTCATACGAATTTAAAATATGTAATACAAATTATGTTGGCGGCAAAAAATTGTAGAATTGCTAAAAAATAAGTATTAAATGGTTCTTTTCTTTTCGACACCTATTATGTCGCATGCATCATCAAGTTGAGTCTGAATGGTTACGAGTAAACTGTTGACACTCTCTGTTGTTATTTTTTCGTCATTATTTGCCAGTTTTCCATCTGCTTCAAGTTCATCAACCATATCTATGGTTGCATTCATAGCCTGAGCAAAGAATCGCTGAGATTTTTTATATTTATCAGACAGAGTCATTGATTCTGATGCTGCAAGGGCTGTTTTTGCAGCGTCACGATATTTTATCATCTCTAAAACTGTTGCACCTTGATAGGGATTAACAATCATCTCTCTCTGATCATCAAAATCATCAACGACCTGTGCAACAAGTGCTTTATACTCTTCATCCTGTGCCTGCGTAGTTGTGCATCCAGTGAAAAGAATCATTACCACAAGAACAGATAGTCCAAACCAAAAAAACTTCATATCATTTTTTCAGTTAATGATCTTTTTATGGTTTATGATTCATCTTCTATTATATTATGGGATTTGAATGCAGGCAATGTGGTCAGTGTTGCATGTCTCTTGGAGATTATATCATTATTGAGCGTCAGACTGGCCAATATACATATGAGGGATGCTGTGTATCAACCAATACCATGTTTGATGCAATTGTGGATCCTGATAAGTATTCTCTCTTTGATGATCGAAGTTTTAATGATTCCCATCCTTCTGCATGTCCATTTCTCCGTCCGCGAGGTTTAGGATACATATGTTCAATTCATGTTACAAGTCCATTCCAATGTAAATTCTACAGATGTAAGGTTTTTCTGATTTCAAATAAAGATGGTCAGCAGATTGGATATATTACAGGAACCATGGCACTAATCAGTGAAGACAAAATATTAAGAAATGATTTTGAGAAGGCCATGATTGATTTTTCTTACGATGAGGAAAAGCTGAAAGCATTACTTGAAATGCGTGGATATATGGTTTCATATGGACCATGAAATTACTGGCTTTATATTGGCTGTATTCAACATTATTTTATCAAATCTGTACAATTAAATTTTGAACTTTAAAAAAGTCGTCAAATTATCTAGTTGAACTATAAATATAGATGGTTTTGCATCTAAAAATTTCTATTATCTTGTAAACTAATTGGGAGGGTGATCGGACAAACTCCTATTTTACCGATAATATAACCCTCTTCTTTTTTAAGTTATAAGATCAGATTTTACTGATCACACCTGCCGTGTGGTCAAAGGCCAGGTACATCTCAATATACATGGAAACCCCACCAGACCAGCCATGTGCTGATGTATCTGGTCCCCCTCTTCTAAAAATTTGATAAGACATTTTAATTTTAAAATGATGATTAAAAAAGTTGTAATGCTGCTGACGGGATCCGAACCCGCGACCTCCAGATATCTCAGAACAACGAAGTTTCTTATGAGTCTGGCGCCCTAACCAGCTAGGCCACAGCAGCACAAAGTGCATCATAAGAAGGGTTCATAACAATATATACTTATCGATTTCAAAATTGGAGAGGATTCATAAAATATACTGTAATGGTCACAATTTCATATGGTTTTCAAAAAATTATCTTAAATTATTGTGTTCCAATATACCGCGCCTAAATAATTTATAATTTAACTGTTGAAAAAATGATATAATCACAAAATGGTATTGAATAGCCTTTAATCTCAGGATTACTTCTTCGCATTAACTGCTTTGTTCTTTTCAATCACAGCAAGGACACCAGCAGTAATTGCTGCAACCTTCCGATCATTTCTGAGAGGAATCGAAAGTTGAGTCATTCTTGTCTCATCTTCCTGAATATATCGTTTGAGAGTCTTTGCAATATGCTCTTCATTCAGGAAATTGGTGTTGGTATTACCGGAGATGAACTCCTGATTGTGCATGACTGCATGATGAAGAGGAAGTGTTGTCTTTACTCCAAGAATTACATACTCAAAAATAGCTCTTCTCATTCGTGCAATTGCATCATTTCTACTCATACCCCATGCACAGAGTTTTGATATCATTGAATCATAGTATGGGGAAATAGTGTATCCTGCATGCACTCCGGAATCAAGTCTTATACCAGGACCACCCGGAGATCTATACTTAGTTATCTTTCCTGGATCTGATGCAAAATTATTAAGTGGATCTTCTGCATTAACTCTGCATTCAATTGCATGTCCACGTAATGTAATATCTTCCTGAGAATGCTCAATAGGGTCACCGGAAGCTACCACAATCTGTTGTTTTACAATATCAACTCCGGTAACCATCTCAGTAACTGTATGCTCAACCTGTAATCTTGTATTCATCTCCATGAAATAGTAGTTTCCTTCATCATAGAGAAACTCAACTGTCCCGGCATTAACATAGTTTGTGGCCTTTGCAACCCTTAGTGCTGAGTCCATCATCTTCTCTCGAAGTTCAGGAGTCATAACAGGACATGGACATTCCTCAATCAATTTCTGATGCCTTCTCTGAATGGAGCACTCACGTTCAAAAAGATGAATCCGGTTTTTATGTTCGTCACAGAGAATCTGTGCCTCAACATGACGTGGCTTTTGAAGATATTTCTCAATAAAAACTGTATGGTCACCAAAGGCGGACTCAGCGATACGCATTGCCCCTTCTATTGCCTCTTCAATCTGCGAGGGATCTTCTACTATCTGCATTCCAATCCCCCCGCCTCCAGCACTGGCCTTAACTATTACAGGGTAGCCAATCTCATCAGCAATCTTGGCAGCTTCCTCGAGATCTGTAACTCCTCCTTCAGTTCCTGGAAGAACAGGGACACCCGCTTCTCTCATCATCCGCTTTGCTTCAATCTTTGAACCAACAGATGCGATTGTTTTTGCACTTGGACCAATAAATGTCACACCTTCTTCAGTGCATCTGCGGGAGAACTCAGCATTTTCAGCAAGAAATCCGTATCCCGGATGAATAGCCTCAGCTCCAGATGTCTTTGCAACAGACAGGATTCTATCGATATTTAAGTATGATTTTGATGGTGGAGCAGGCCCAATTCTAAAAGCCTCATCTGCATAATGAACAAAAAGTGAATGTTCATCTGCATCTGAATAAACAGCAACAGTATCAATTCCAAGTTCACGACATGCCCGCATTACACGGATTGCTATCTCACCCCGGTTAGCAATAAGGATCTTATCGAAATATTTCATTATTGCACCACTAAAAGCACATCTCCATTCTGGACAGTATCTCCAGCCTGTACAAAGAGTTCTCCAACTGTTCCATCAATAGGACTTGAAATTGGGTTTTCCATCTTCATGGCTTCAAGAATCAGGAGAGTATCTCCTTCTTTTACCTTATCTCCAGTTGCCACCTTAAATTCAAGAACCATTCCCTGCATATGACTCTTTATTCCACCTTCGACTTCTGCCGGCGGTGCATGAACTCTTGATTCAACACTTCCAATCTCACCTGTTGAAAGAATCCTTACAGTAAATGCTTCACCATCAACTTCAACCTGCATAACTTCAGGAATCAATAAGCTTGCCTTTCCAGATTCAGATTCTGGTATCAGAGATTTTACCGGTATTTTCTCTGCTGCTCTTTCACCTTTAAGGAATGAAGGTGCAATTGCAGGGAATAGGATATATGTCAGAATATCTTCATCTTTTTTAATAAGTCCAGCAGCTCTTGCTTCTGCTTCCATTTTCTCATACGTAGACTCAATAAGATCTGCTGGTCTACAGGTTATTACCGGCTCATCACCAATAATCTTCTTTCTAATCTCATCAGATATTGCTGCAGGTGAACGGCCATACTGGCCTTTTACATATTCAGTTACTTCCCCCGTAATAGTTTTATATCTTTCACCAAGGAGCACATTAAGCACTGCCTGAGTTCCAACAATCTGTGATGTAGGGGTTACAAGCGGTGGATAACCCAAATCTTTTCTTACCTTTGGAATCTCTTCAATTACTTCAAGCAGCCTGTCAAGGGCATCCTGCTGCTGGAGTTGTGAGACAAGATTTGTGATCATTCCTCCAGGGAGTTGATAAATGAGGACATCACTATCAATTCTTTCAGCAACAGGCATAAAGAGCCCGCCATATTTACTTCTTAATTTGTTACATTCATTCCTGATTTCACGAAGGGCAAGCATATCAATGCCGGTATCACGTGAAGTTCCAGAAACAGATGCAACACAGCTTTCAGTCGGAGGTTGACTTGTTCCCATTGCAAACGGAGACATGGCTGTATCAAGAATATCCACTCCGGCTTCGATTGCTGCCTGATAACTCATAGGTGCAAGTCCACTTGTACAGTGACAGTGAAGATCAACTAAGACATCCATCTCATCCTTAATGCCACAGATAAGATCTCTTGCATCTCCCGGTGAGATTAGTCCTGCCATATCCTTGATGCAGATAGAATCACAGTCATAACTGTAAAGGTCCCGAGCCATCTCAACGAATCCTTTTACAGAGTGGACAGGACTTATTGTATAACTTATAGTTGCCTGAAGATGAGCTCCGGTCTCTTTTACACGTTTCATGGATCTGTCCATGTTACGAACATCATTAAGAGCATCAAAGACTCTGAAGATATCAACTCCATTTTTATATGAGAGATCAACAAATTTGTCAACCACATCATCAGAATAATGCCTGTAACCGACAAGATTCTGTCCACGAAGGAGCATCTGAATAGGGGTTTTTTTAAGTTCTTCCTTTAGAAGGGTCAGCCTTTCCCACGGATCTTCATTAAGGAATCTGATACAACTATCAAAGGTTGCACCCCCCCATGCTTCAACCGAAAAAAAACCGGCTTTATCAATGGATCTTGTTAATGACAACATATCCTCAGTACGCATACGGGTGGCTATTAGGGATTGATGTGCATCACGAAGAGTTGTATCTGTTATAAGAAGTCTGGAACCTGAATTTTTCATGAAAAATCACCTGACTTATCGGACTTTCATTATTGAGTCAATTACTATTAGCCGTAAAATGATAAAATAGTCACCGGCCAATCTATCAAAAGACCATATTATTATATGCCTTCAATTAAGATGAAAGGTAGAAGAGATCTTATGAGAATGAGCATTGCAGCGATTCCTGCGATTATATCCCTTCTTGTTGTGACAAACGAAGGATTAAGACTTCCACCCGTTGTATATCCTCTCATTGCAAGAATAATCGCTCTGTCTCCTGCGTTGTTCAGTTCTTTTGTAAGTAGAGATGTAATTACTGGTGCTAATGTTTTTGCACCAAGAGAGGTTTCCTTTTGTGCAAGCGCAAACTTCATTCTTTTCATGTCATCTGAAAGGACCTCGATTGCAGTGATACTAAGTTCTGCAACAAGGCCCAGATCAAAGCCTATCTTTCTCCCAAAAGCCCACACAGAGACATCAAGTAACTCACCAGGTCTTCTTTTTGCATAAGCCCATGAGGCAATAAATAGAATCATTGCAATTTTAAAAAAATATCCAATGTAGTCACCACCGTTTATATATATCATAACAGATGCTACAAAGGGAAGCAAAAGAATCATTCCAGCACTTTTGACGGAATTTATGGTGGTTTTTCTATCTGTTAATATGAGCCACCAGAGAAATACAAATATTACCGACAATGTAGAGATAAAAGCAGCGATGGAAAGTGTAACAAGACTTAACAATTTTATTCTTGAATCCTGCATACAGCCTCACAAAGTTCTTCTTTAGAAAGTCCCTCTGGAATGGCGTTACATGAGATAAGATATTTAATAAGGAGAGGAGCATGTTCCCAATTTAAGATGGCTTTCCCGGTTCCAACCCGGTGTAACACTCCTTTTCTTATCTCAAAGATATAAGAGATCTCCGGCAGACATGTGATATCATGAGATATCAGAATTATTATCCTATTTTTTGTTGAATTTAGCATTTTCCTGACAAACTCTCTGCCCATCTCATCAACACCGGCATATGGTTCATCAAGAATTACAAGATCATGTGATGCATGTAAAACTGCCGCCAGATGAAGTCTACGCAGTTCTCCTCTTGAAAGAGTAAGAGGATCTTCTTTTTCTCTTCCCAAAAGTCCTGCTGCTTCAAGAATTTTATCTTTGTCTCCTCCAAAACCTGACGCTTCCTCACCGGCAGTATTAGTTGTGACATGATATTCTGGAAACTGCATAAGGAGCACTGATCTATTTATATTTTCATAGATAACCGAACCATTGCCCGGGTTTATGATCTTTGCCATAATGCCTGCACATAAAGACTTGCCAGATCCAAATGGTCCTGTTATCAGATGTATTCCTTCTTCAAAGATTTCATCTGCTGTAAGAGTAAAGGAATCTCCTGCATTGTATTCGACATTATTTAGGATAAGTCTCATATGCCTCATGTATCCTCATCCATAACTTTGGTGAAGAAAGAATGCTTAAATAAATTTCATTAGGACAGGAGGGACCTTTTGTTACCCTCCCATCATTCATAACAATGACTGTATCTGCCATTGCAATATGCTCGGCCCGGTGAGATGTGTATATCAGAAATGAAAGATTTTGATGCATTGAAAGGCTATCCACATGCCAGATTGTTTCTGTATCAAGATAAGCATCAGTTTCATCAAATATCAAAATATCAGGCTTTCCAACAAGGGCTGCAGCAACAGCAACCATTATCTTTTCCCCCCCTGAAAGCACCCGGACAGGTCTTTCAAGAAGATGTCCGATTTTTAGTATCTCTGCGGTCTCATTAACGACATTGTCAATTAACTCTGGAGGATAATGGGCAAAACGCAAATGTGATGAGATTTCATCCCGTGTTCTTGAAAAAAGCATATTCTGATCTGGAAATGCAGATACCCACCCAATAGACACTTCACGGGGGTTCTTACCTCCAATGTCTATTTCCCCCTCTTCTGGGGTTAAAATTCCTGAAATAAGACTTAAAAGAAGTGTTTTACCTGCTCCATTCTTTCCGGTAATTGCGATTTTTCCAGTGGGTATATCAAGTTTATCAATAAAAAGTGGTCCATATCTTACCCCTGAGAGGGATATTTTCATATTATCTCTGATATTGTCACCAAACGTAATCTCTTTGATTTTTTTCAACTCTTTTTGCAATAAGATATGCAGCAAATGCCTTTATTGCATCACCGACAAGGAATGGAAGCATACCAATCAGGATGGCAGAATAGAGTGTCATTCCTGTAGAAATGGTCATCCATGAGATTCCAAAGAGATATATAATGAGAGTAGCAATAACAAAGCCTGATGCCTTTAAGGAAACAGAATTATGTTCATAACAAAGACCAAGGGTTAACACTGCCGGGATGAATCCAATAAGAAAACCACCAGTTGGTCCAAGTAGTATTCCAATACCTGCTGCACCATTATGAAAAACAGGAAGTCCAAGTGATCCAAGGATAACATATAAAGTTACAGGAATTACTGCATATCTTCGCATAATCGTTCCTGCAAGTAATACTCCAAGTGTTTGAAGGGTTAACGGGACTGGAAAAAATGGAATTGAAACCCATGAAAAAACTGCAATGAGTGCAATAAAAAGGGCTGTATGGGTGATAATTAAAGATCTTCTGATATTTCCAAACATATTATTTAAATTTCAAACATATTATTTAAAGATGTGTACAATCTCCAGCGATCACTTTCTCAATCTTGCCATTATCCCTTTTGACAATTAAAGCACCATAATTATCGATATCTATTGCTTCTCCTTCAAAATTACTCCTTGGAGTAGTTATTCTGACTCTTCGTCCAATTGTTGATGAAAAACTTTTCCATTCTCTTAATATGGTATTATATTCGCCTTTTGTAATCATATCATATCTATTTTCAAATGCTTTCAAAATTGCAGCAAGAAGAGCTGCTCTGTCAACGTCATGTCCAATTTCACTTGATATTGATGTTATTGTCGAATTAAAAGCCCCGGAAAGATCATCTAAATTAATATTGGCATCAACTCCAATTCCAACAAGGCAGTAATTTACTTTGCTCCCTTCAGTCCCAGCTTCAAGAAGAATACCACCAACTTTTTTATCTCCAATTATAATGTCATTTGGCCATTTGATGAGTGCACCTATGTCATACATCTTATGAATTACTCTTGCAACAGCATCAGCGCCGGCAACAGTGAGCATAAACAGATGATCAAGAGGTATATCCGGATGAAGAATGATAGTTACCCAGATACCACCATCAGGAGAGACCCAGGTTCTTCCCATTCTTCCAACGCCCCCTGTTTGTTCTTTTGCAACGACTACCATGCCGTGAAGATTTTTTACATCTCCCTGCTCTGCAAGGTCTTTTGCAAACCATGTTGTTGATGGTATAGAGTTAAAAAAGCGCATCTGACTGCCAATTATAGAACTTTTCATATGTTTATAGATAATATATGGGTGATAATCCCCAGTATCTTCTGTAATTGAATAACCCTCTTCATCATTAGCAGCAATATCATATCCGATTACCCTTAGTTCATTCACATGTTTCCAGACGGCAGCTTTTGAGATGGATAGTCTGCTACTAATTTCTCCGCTGGTTACAGGGGCTTTTGCTGTTTTTAGTATTTCAAGGACATTAAACGCCAGAGTGTACATAAATTCACCACAACAAAAAGGTCTGCCATATGGACAGATACCAGATCTAATACTCTGTTTGTCTCAGGTGTGATATCCTTTTTGTGTCAGAGTAAAACTTCAGATTCAGTATTGCAAAATTCTGTCAGGAATTTACGGGAAGGATACTCATGAAGAGTGGTAACAATGATTATACCCTTGCCCAACGGGTACGACCAGAGAACGACTTCTTCATTAAGAGTCATATGAATATTCCCTTCCTTTGGAAGAAGTGTTCCATCAAATGCAGGTTTATCAAATTCACCCAATATTTCAACAAATTTATTGTCTTTTGAAATTACTGGTGGAATTTCATAGTCTTCTTGATATTTGAAATTAAATTTCACTTCTATTGGAAGCCAGTTATACGCATCAGGACGGTCATCACCACCTCCAAAAACAAGAAGAACGCCCCCTTTTTCAATGAAGCGCTTTAGTCTGGTAGAAATGGCTCTGAGAGCCGGCAGAACCCGTGAATATGCAGGGTTTGCAAAGCCGGATGGGATTACCACCGCATTATAACTTCTTTTAAAAAATGGTGCGGCAAGAAGTGCAGGAAGAACAAGTTCGCACTCGATTCCACAGTCTTCAAGAAGTTTTGTAAAAACTACTGGCTTATCCCAGATCACTCCAACTTTCATAATATCTCTATCCTTTTATTACACCAACCGGGTTAAGTCTTGCAACACGAAGTGAAATTCCAAGCCCATCAACAACAGATACAACTTCACTGCCAGATTTATATACTTCAGGTGCTTCTTCAGCAATAGCAGAATCATTCGGAGCTTTTACCATGATACCATCAGCAAGTAACCTTTCTCTTATATTACTGCCAGTAAGTGTTTTTTTGGCCTGTGATCTTGAGAGGATACGACCTGCTCCATGACAGGTTGATCCAAAGGTTTTTTCCATGGCAGTTTCTGTTCCTTTAAGTAGAAATGAGGGAGTACCCATACTTCCGGGAATTATCACCGGCTGCCCAGTTTTTAAGTAATCCTGTGGAAGATCTGGAGAATCAGGGCCAAATGCACGTGTAGCTCCCTTCCTATGAACGCATACACGCATCTTTCTTCCGTCAACCAGATGCTCTTCTATTTTCGCAACATTATGGGCAACATCATAGACAAGTTTCATATCTTCATACTCGATACCACAGGTTTTTGAGAGGACATTTCTGACCTGATGCGTTATTATCTGTCGGTTAGCAAAAGCATAGTTTGCTGCCGCTGCCATTCCACCAAAATACGCTTCTCCCTCAGGAGAAGTTATCGGAGCACAGGCAAGTTGCCGGTCAGGAAGATTGATTCCATATTTTTTGACAGCCTTTTCAAGTATCTGAATGTGATCAGTACAGACCTGATGGCCAAGGCCCCGTGAACCACAATGTATCATTATACAGATCTGACCCTTTCTAATTCCATATGTCTCAGCTGCCTTTTCATCATAGATCTCTTCAACTTCCTGAATTTCAAGGAAATGATTCCCAGCGCCAAGGGTGCCGCATTGTGGTATTCCTCGTGATCTTGCTTTTTGTGAGACTGCAGAATTCTGAGCTCCATCTATTGCCCCTCCCCCCTCACAGTGGACGGAATCTTTCTCAACTCCATATCCTTCAGATATTGCCCATTTGGAACCATTTTGAAGCATTGAATCAATTTGTCCTTTACTAAGTTTTATAGAGGATCTTGCTCCAACTCCAACCGGGACTGCATCATACAATTTACTTAAAAGTTCAGATTTGACCGGTTCAATGTCAGATCTTGTGAGAGAAGTCGTTATCAGCCTGACTCCACAATTGATGTCAAACCCCACTCCTCCGGGCGATATTACTCCAGTTTCAAAGTCAAATGCAGCAACGCCTCCAATAGGAAAACCATAGCCCCAATGGATATCCGGCATTCCAAAGGAATGTTTAATAATTCCAGGCAATGTTGCTACATTTGCAAGTTGTGTTATTGCTCCTTCTTCTAAGGTCCTGCTTAGTTCTTCAGAGAGGAAAAACCTCGATGAGACATTCATATCAGAAACAAAGCCTTTCTCTATCTCCCATTCTAGGGGGCCGATCTTATTTACTCCATTAATTACAGGCATAGTTATACATCAAATAAAATGTCAGTGACAAACTCATTATCAATTTTCTCAATTTTCAGGCGATAAAATGAAATTCCCTTCACCTCAGACCCACCTCCATGGATTTTGGGATCAAATGATTCATAATCCATAGAAGAGGTAAGAGAGATTTCTCCATTGTTATCATCTGTAATGTCCACGGAGAAATTTGAGAAGACATAGTTTTCTGTCTCCGCGTAAAACAGAACTTCAGAGAGAAACATCTGTATAAGTTCTTCAAAATCACTTCCAGAAAGGGTGATTG
Organism: uncultured Methanospirillum sp.; assembly: GCA_964434005.1. GTDB lineage: Archaea > Halobacteriota > Methanomicrobia > Methanomicrobiales > Methanospirillaceae > Methanospirillum. The sequence continues at coordinate 3,460 of CAYSSW010000012.1, read as the reverse complement.
AATAAGACTTTAAGGGCTTCAAATTCCCGTTACTGCAATTATACATATTATCCATCAAGGCTTTTGCAGATGTTTCAAATAGTTCTGGAAGTGAAGTTGCCCTGACTCTTATCAGAATATCAGCCGTATGGGGGAGTTCTTCATATGGAGCCATCTATTACTATTCCAAATCTTTCCGATCTGAATAATTACATGACAGATGGTAGGGAATAAGTCCCATGTGAATCCTATCTATATATCTTGCCTGATACATTGAGATAAAGATCGTGTGTTTTCCGGCTTTTAATGCAATGTCTCCGGGTTTTGCCGGTTTGTATGAAACAGGCAGAAGAACAGGGCCACTACACGCGGTTGAAATGCGAAAATCTGTATCGCGGTTGTTGATATAGGAAATAACCTCGTCATCAATCAGAAAAGAGTGGACAGGGTAATCATTTTCGTACAGATCTGCTTCGAACTCAGACATTAGATACTCATTAGCATGACTTCTAAATCAGCGTTTTGGTGATTGGTATTTTTATCAAAAATGCTTTCATGTATGTAAATACAACCGCCATATCATAAATGCCTTCTTGAAATCGTGTATAATGAGCATTTTTTTCTTTCATATCTGATAGTTTAATCATCAGTACAGACAAACCTTAGAAATGTATGGCCCTTTTTAAATATGACATCAGCAACATCTCACCGATGAAGTTGATTACTATCCCTGTGATAGTATTTCTTATCTCACTGGTGTCACTTGGTCTGACCTATATGGATACTGGTCTTCCAATAAAGCCTGGAGTTGACTTTTCAGGTGGAATTACAGTGTCATTGTCTTCTGACTTAAGTGCTGAGCAACTTGAGGTTCAGTTTGCTGATTATCCATTAATCTCAGTATCCGAAGGAATTAACGGTGGATATTATCTAAAATTTGAATCGATTGATGATGAAAGTTCACTTGCATTGACAAAATTTGTTGAAGAGAATTACCCGGATGCAAAGATTGATCATATTGGCTCATCCTTTGGAGAAACTCTTCAGGAACAGGCTATGCTTGCATTGATCCTTTCATTCTTAGGAATGGCAATTATTATTTTTGCAATTTTTAGATCAATTGTCCCGGCAGCAGCAGTTGTCATTTCTGCTCTTGCAGATATGGTGATGGCAGGAGCTGCTATGAATGTCCTTGGAATTCAGCTTTCACTTGGAACTACTGCTGCGCTTTTGATGCTTATTGGTTATTCTGTTGACAGTGATATTCTCATGACTTCACGTGTCCTGAAACGTAAGGGTAAATTTGAAGATAAAATGGAAGGAGCATTCCATACCGGATTTATCATGACCACAACTACATTTGGTGCAATCTTTGGTATGTGTCTTATCTCATGGATTGGTGGAATTCAGATAATATTTGAGATTTCACTTGTGCTTTTGATTGGACTCTTCTTTGATATCTTAAACACCTGGCTTACAAATGCAGGTATACTCAAATGGTATATGACAGAGGGTAAAGGGAAAAATCTCAATCCAAGAGGTGTATGAATGGATAAAGATAAAATTATTGAGACAATTAAGGATTATCGGGTTGCTCTATACCTGATTGTACTCATTCTATCAATCATTGTTATATTCCCTCATCCAACATCTGACGGTATTGGGACAAACCTTCAGTTTGGACTTGATCTTGAAGGTGGTTCATGGCTTCAACTTGAGTTTCAGTCTGAAGTAGTCAACTTTAAGAGTGATATGCCTGTAGACGAGATGATAGCAGAACTTGAAAATATCACTGCTGCATCTGTTGTTTTAACTGATCAAAATCAGATGGAGATTAGAACACCAATCAGTGAAGAGGAACTTACAAAAATCCTTGCCGGGCTTAATACTGAAATTATCTCATACAATATTGGTGTTACAAAAGATACCGCAGATGATGTAAAGAGAATTCTTGAAAATAAAATCAACAGTCTTGGTACCCGTGATTCGAAGATCTATGTTATCACCGGTTTTAATGGTGTAAGCCGTTATATCAGAATAGAAATGGCCGGCGTTACTATGAGTGAGGCTCAGGAGATTGTCGGTAAACAGGGTAAGTTTGAGCTTAAAATTCATACAAACGGTAATGAGACTGAACATATTCTATATGGAGATTCTATTGAGTCAGTTGCAAATCCTGCCCAGTATCCACCAAATAGTGACAGTTGGGGGGTCTCGTTTGTCCTTGATTCTGCTGGTGCAAAGGCTTTCCAGGAAGGTGCAATTAAGTATGGTGCTGTTAAGGATCCGGCAAATCACCAACTTGCAATGTTCCTTGATGGCGAGGTTGTCTATGATGCACCTCTGTCAGCAGAATTAGCAGGTGAACTTCAGGTACGTCCAAGTACAAGCCTAAATGCAAACACAGGTATGGGTGCTTCAGGAAAGGAAAGTGCAAAGACTCTTGAGATCCATCTTCGTAACGGTGCACTGCCTGTTGATGTAAAGGTTGCAGGTTCAGGATCTGTTTCGGCAGAACTTGGTGACCAGTTTAAGTTCTGGTGTATAATTGCCGGTCTCTTTGCATTGCTTATGGTCGCTATTGGTATCTTTGTCAGATATCATGAGCCAGGTATTGTGCTTCCGATGGTTGTTATCAATGGATCAGAAGTAATCATTCTGCTTGCTATTACAACGTTCTTTATGCAGCTTGATCTGGCAAGTATTGCAGGTTTAATAGCTGTTCTTGGAACTGGAATTGATCAGTTGGTTATCATTACCGATGAAATTCTACATGAAGGTAAGGTGCCTTCTCCAAATCTCTACTTGAAGAGATTGAAACGTGCGCTGACAATCATTGTGGCATCCGCACTTACATATCTTGTTGCAATGCTTCCACTTGCGGTTATGGATCTTTCAACCCTTCGTGGCTTTGCAATTGTGACAATTCTTGGTGTGCTTGTAGGTGTTCTTATTACAAGACCAGCTTACGGCCGGATTATTATGGCAATCCTTTCCAAATAATCTAAACCATACTTTTATCTGTTTTTTTAACATAGATATTGCCAAGGTAATGTCTATGGGAAAACCTGTGGTTATTGATTTTTTTGCTTCATGGTGTGGGCCATGTAAGATGATGGGGCCGATTCTTGCTGATCTAAAGGAGCGTCTTGGGGATGCAGTTGAAATTCGGAAAGTAGATGTTGATGAAAATATGGCAGAGGCACAAAAGTATGGCCTATCAGTTGTACCAACAATAATTATTGAAAATAATGGGGTTATGGTCCAGAGGTTTCAGGGCGTTACTGATGCTGATACTCTTGAATCAGTGTTAAGACCTTTGTTATAACTTTTTGGTTAGAATTTGTTTAGGAAGTACCTGAATAGATTCATATATTTTGAGAGAGGAATGTCAATCCTTTAATCCCATGTTTAGAGGAAAAATGCATCCCATCATCCGCAGATCTTTTTTTAAAAAATTAATTACATGTAAAGCTAAACT
>CAYSSW010000011.1:0-44310 GCA_964434005.1 uncultured Methanospirillum sp. | reverse complement strand
ATGCCTGAAGCTGAAGAGAAATTTGATATTAAGATCCACTTCTTCGGCGATAAATTCGAATCAAAGGTAGAAATAGGCGGACGACAGTGCTGGAAGATCCCAATCATGGAAGGAGACTATGTTGGTGAAGAAGTCTTTGGTATGAAAAAGGGAGTTGCAGGTGGCAATTTCTTTGTTATGGGTGAGAACCAGATGGCCGCACTTCTTGGAGCAAAAGCAGCAGCAGATGCAATTCTCAATGTTCCAGGCACCATTACAAGTTTTGCAGGCGGAGTTGTTGCATCAGGCTCAAAGGTCGGTGCAAAGAATTATAAATTCCCAATTCCAGCAACAACAAACGAACAATACTGCCCATCCATTCGTGAGAAGGTTCCGGAAACAAAAATTCCTGAGGGTGTAAAATCTGTTTATGAACTTGTCATCAACGGAGAAACCGAAGACGCAATTAAAAAGGCAATGGCAGCCGGAATTAAAGCAGCAACCAAGGTTCCAGGTGTTATGTTTATCAGTGCCGGTAACTATGAAGGAAAACTTGGACCTTTTAAATTCCAACTTCATGAAATTCTCTAATCTTTTTTTCATTAATTATCAGAGTAATTATAAGTCAGATTGACTGTAAGTGATTATTAGTTATTCATACCGGTGAGGCTATTCATTTTAACGGTAATAACTATTCAGGATGTGATGAGGCATGAAAGCAAGACGGGCCTCAATTTGGGATTTATATAACGGAGCAAAGCAATATGTTGTCCCCCTTTTTCAGCGGCCATACGTCTGGTCACAAAAACAGTGGGCAGAATTATGGGCAGATATAACCTCTCAATATAATTGTTCTGTTAACAACACTTCAAAGAAAAATGGCCGGTTTCTTGGTTCAATTGTTGTAATAAGGGAATATGAAAAGAATCTTGATAAATATACAATAATTGATGGACAACAACGAATAACCACAATAAGTATCCTTCTTGCAGTAATCAGGGCTTTTGCAAAAGAAAGAAGTCTTGAAGAATTATATGATCAGATCTCTGGTTTTTTAAAGAACAGCCCAAAAAGTGGAGAAGGACAGTATGTTGTTATTCCAACCGAATCTGATAAAAATGCTCTGTTTAATATCTTTGATGAGAACTACTGTTTTGAAAAGGATTCAAAAATTGTAGAATGTTTTGACTATTTCTGGCGGATTCTTGACAAAACAGATCCTGATTTAAATATTTTACAACAGGTAATTACAGAAGATCTCAGCGTTGTGTATATAGAACTTGATGAAGGAGAAAATGCAAATCAGGTCTTTGAATCATTAAATTATCGTGGGGTTCCACTTGAAGAGTCAGATCTCATAAGAAACTTTTTTTTTGGAAAATTAGAACCTCCAAAGACTGCCAAAATTTCTTATGAAAAATATTGGAAACCAATGGAAGAGAGGCTCTTTTTAGATCAAGAATTATTAACGCAATTTTTGTTATACTTTTTTATGAGATCTGGTAAGGTTATCAGAACAGGAGAACTTTTTGAATATATCAGGTCAGAATATAGCGATGCCTCATCTGAAGAGATATTAAACGTTTTACTGAAAGCCAACAGATATTCTTGCTACTTCTTAAATTTATGGCATGGGATACGGTTTTTACCAGATTCTGATTCCACTACAATCGAAATTATAAATAAGATACTTCAAAAGATTAGTACACTAAATGTACCTGCTGTCACACCTTTTTTGCTGTTATGTCTTGACAATTGTGCCAATAATGTTAAAAATCAGGTCAAAATCTTAAAAATCCTCCAGTTATGTGAGAGTTATTTAATCAGACGTGCAGTGTGCATAAGAGCTGATGATAATTATGAAAATATTTTTTCGGGTTTGTGCCTGACAATTAAGAACAATTCTCTCAATGAAACAAACGTTGTGACATTCTTTTCTTCATTAAAAAATCCTGATGATTTTCCAACAGATGATGAATTCCTTGATCATTTAAAATTTGATGATCTTTATCATCCGAATGGTAAAAATACCTTAATCCATCTTATCCTGACATCACTTGAAGAATTCTTTGAAGAACAGTCAAAAAACCTTGCTGATACTGATCCTGATCTTTTTGAGGATGAAGCATCAGGACCTAATAAAAGAATAATTGAGCATGTTCTCCCTGAAGAATTCTCGCCATGGTGGAAAGAGCATTTAAGCTCTGAGTATGATACTATCCATCAGGATTATTTAAACAGACTTGGAAATCTAACGCTTACTCTTGAAAATCCGGCAATTGCTTCTGCTAATTTTGATACAAAAAAGGACTGGTATTCGCTTGATTCATTAAAACTTAACAACGGGATAAAAGGCTTTAAAGTATGGCGAAAATTCCAGATAGATCAGAGGAGTCAGGTGCTTGCAGCGTTATGTGTCAAAATCTGGCCAAAAGCACCAGAAGTAACACAAAAAACAGTCAAAACAACAGATTCATCAACTTGTATGAGGAACGGGGATATCTCATCAAAACTCAGACCTGCGGTTGTTACTATAAATAACATAGACTATCCAGTAAAATATTGGTATAATGTTCTTGAAGTAACAGTTTTGGCAATATATGAATCTGAATCATTAAAGTTTGACAGAATTATCAAAGAGTACCCTGCATATTTTTCAACAAATCCAGATAGATATCAATCAAAAATCGGAGATTACTCCTTTAAATCTCGTTTTGGGCGTTATCAGGTAAGAAACATCTGTTTGAAGATGATAAATCTTGTTGGATGGTCTGAAGAAGTCTGGTGCTTGAAGTGCAGATAACTTAACATTTTCTGATTTTTTTAGGAATAGAAGAAAAATTTTTTATGCCTTCATGGCGAAATTTCTGTTAACGAAAAATTCACCAACAATGCCGCAAAGTTTTTTGGCTGCTTGATGATATTTTCAAAATTTGTGATTACTATGACTAAAACTGTTCAATCCAGGTGGAATTTCTTTGGAGAATATGAATGAACCTCAAGACATTATTTGCAGAATCAGATAATTCTGTAGAGACTTTACTAATTCAGTTAGTCGGGCTGTTTATGGTCCTTTCTGGGATTCTATTAGAAATTAATAGTTTTATTGGTATAAACTTTGATAATAACACTTACTATGGTTTGTTTTTTGTAGTTACTGCGGTGATAGTGCAAATCTTTCATAACCCTCTGGGATTGAAAAGAAGAAGTTATATCATTCAAATATCTGGCATTGTTTTATTAGTCACAGGAATCATTTCATGCCTGATACCAGGAGTTATCCCTAATTGTTCGATTATCGTTGGATTAATCTTATGCGCATGTGGAATTATTCAATTCGGACAATTTTTTTCATCGGATAGTAAAATCAATCGTAAACTTATACCTGGAATTTTAATAGTTGTTACCGGGGGATTATCAATTATCCTTGGGATTATCTCTCTGATGGATATGCCATCATTAATCCTTGGATTCACCATGATAGTTTATGGAATTAGTCTGGTTCTTCTTTCATGGAGCAACCGGTTGATTCATAAAAAAGGATCTTACTTAATTGATGCCCTGCTACTTCTTTCAATTTATCTGATAATGTTAAGTGTTCTTCTAATCCCTGCAAAACTTCTTCATCTTCCATTTTCACCGGGGGGTGAGCTTGGACTTTTGTTATTCATCTTTGCAGTGCAGATGATAACTTCCGGAGAAACTCCTGTCGGGTTATATAAAAGATCAAAGGTGATGGTAATAATCGGGTTTATATTTGCAATAATTGCAATTATCACATGTACTGTTCCGGATATGATTGAAGGAATAACCCGTATCCTTATTGGAATAATGCTAATAACCGGAGGTATTATTGGAATTACTGAAAGACTCATTCAAATAGTGCAAAAAACCATCTCATCTGACCGGAGAATCCTCTTTGTCCGTACAGTTGTAAATTTTATGGCTATCATTATTGGAGTTAACATGTTAAGCAATATGTTATGTGTGGAACCATTACCATGGCAGATATCTACGATTGTACTCTCAATCCTTGGTATTGGAATTATGATTGTTGCTTATTCAATTAAACATAAAGAACCGTTACAATTTTGAAATGACAGATATACCAGGGTCTAAAAATTTTGACCGGTTACTATTTACCAAATAAAAACGAAAAACCTGTTGACGAAAAAATCGGTGACACCATGCCAGTACTTACACCAGGAGAAGTTCGAGAAAAATATGGCCCGCTCTTTTCAGAGCGATTTCTTGTCATGGTTGATGAGGAGAGAGGCAAAGCAGAGATTATTGAAACGTGTCGTCATCAGGGCACTATTGAATGGGATGTAATGAACAGGAAACGTGCAGGCGGTGCAATCGAATCAGCAATTGTTGAAGGAAGTACCCTTACTATGTTAACTGCTCTTGGTTTTCATCCGGCTCGTTTTGGTCCGGCCGAAGATAAAATTGGTGGACAGGCTCTTGAATCTGTCACAATATCCGGTGATGAGGTGACAACAGGATGGGCAGGTATTGCAGGTGCCGGAGTTGGAATTGCTGCGTGCCTGCCTCAGGCACCTGGAGTTATCAGGACAGAATATCCGACTGAAGAAGATTTAACTCCGGGTGGAGCAAGAATATGCAGAACCAGGATAGTATCCCCACGATATGAAAAGATAACTTTTGGAATTGATGACACAGATACAAAAGAAGGAGGAGCAACCTGGGTTTTAGCCCTTAAATGTGCAGAGCAGTGTAAAATAGAGGGAACTGTTTTTATAAGGATGCGACTTGTGCAGTTAAATCCAAATGTTCCAAATAAAACTACCAACTGTGTAGGGGCAGTTCTCGTTTTTGCTGCAACTCATGCTGCAGTTCCAAAGTTGAAACAATATGTTGCCGATTTTATCGAGAAAAATGCAATTTCAGGTGAATCGGGTATTGCATTCAGATCAGGTATCTACTCCGAGGATTCAAAGGTGAACTATCTGAAAAGAGTGAAGACTGAAATACTTCTCATTGATGAAGCGGAAAAAGAAGCAAAGGTAAATAATGTTTCTTTTATTGATAGCACCGGAGGAAAAGGACGAATTGGAGCTCTTGGGGCCCTTCTCTGGGAACCGTGTGGAGTAAACGCCGCAGGCCTTTTCGGTGAGCACCTTTAATAAGGTGCCTTTTTTTGATCTTTCGAATTTGTCCTGAATGTAAAATAACTGCCTATTTCTGCCCAATTGTATATGAGTATCTATATATAATATCCAAAATAAAGAAAACATACAGATATAAGGGCTGTACAGACATTCAATTTATATCCGGATGGAAGGGAATATGACAGAAGATGAGGATATGCTCGAGCTCCTCGATGAAGATGAAGAGCAGCAGACAAATGACGATTTGTCTACTGATGAGGAGATAACAGAAACTTCTCATATGGAGGCTATGCCTTCTGATGAAGAAACTGATACTTCTCCTAATTCTGAAATCGAAGACACGGAAAAAGATGAAGGTAGTGGTATTGAGATTGATATTAAATATATCATAATTGGTGCCATAGTAATCATTGGAATAATTGCCGCCATTGGAATACTGTTTTTCCTCCCGGTGATTATGCCTGGTGTGCCGCAGGTTGATATCTCATCAAGTCAACAGGGTGAGGAGGTAATCCTTGTCCACAATGGTGGAACCCCATTAGAATTACAAAATTTACAGATTTTACTTGATGGGATTCCAATGCCTGAATCTAATATGATGATTCTTGGTGGAGGAACATGGCCATGGACACAGGGTGAAGCGATAAGCATTATGACTGATGGTTATGTCAAACCTGCAAACCTGACGGTTGAATATTCAAAGAATAATCAGATGTATCTGCTTTATTCAACAACTGCAATACCAACACCTACACCTACGCCAACGCCGGTTGTAACGGTTGAGCCGACACCTGAACCTGTGCCTGAAATAAACACTACATCATCATCTCTTGAAACAGGATATAATCCTGCGGATCCAGAAGGGATCAGACTTGCCGGCATGAAAGCAGTTCCATCAAAAGGATTGGCACCTTTAACAGTTCAGTTTACAGACACAACATCTGTCTGTATTAATGACCGGAGATTTGATTTTGGAGATGGGCAATACTCCAACCGGAGATATCCTGATCACATATATCCATTTGCCGGATCTTATAATGTCTCATTAAACCTTGATTACTGCGATCCTGATGATTATCTTTCAGTTCCTGCAAATGGTACTATTACAGTCCTTCCAGTAGAAAGAAAAGATACTCTGCTTTCAGGAAGAGGGTATGCAAACGTTCCAGCTGGAGCTTCTATTTACTTTACAGTAAAAGGACCTGGAACTAACATAAGAATTGGTGGAAAAGACTATGCCATGAATGTCAGTGATATGGTAGAACTTGATCTGAATTCAGGCGGTAGGGGGGATATTTCAATCATATCAAACGCATTCATCAAATGTGATTATGAAGATGTAACCTTAAAAGTCAACGGTGAGGAAGTAACCACCGGATGGATTACAGGAATTAACATTAACCAATTTGATAAGATTGCATTTTCAAACTTTACAATTGAAATAGAGGCCTTTGAACCAGGTCTTTCAGGTATGGTGAATGCAGTCCCTGTAGATTTTGCAAAGACCGGGGAATTACTAAAACTTGTAAATGTAGGCCCTGATTCAACTGGAAAACTGCTCTTTAGCGTGCAGGATCAGTCTGGATTTAACTTCCGTGGTGGAATTGAGGATTATGAAATCTCCACCCCTGCATGGAAGCAAAATTTATGATACTAATATCAGATCAATGTCAAAACAGTATAGGATAAAATAACTTTGGGGTAATTGATGGGGGAAAAATGAGATCTGATGAGGCGATGGAACAGACACATATGATAGCCATTCTTTCGGCTGCAATGGTTGTACTGTTCCTTCTTGGAGTAATACTTGTTGTCTGGAATCCAATCGAAGAGAAGATTCCAAATGCACGTATTCAGATTGATGGAGAAGGTGATTCTATTGTTATGCATCACCTGTCGGGAGATGAATTCTCTAAGGACAGACTTGTAGTCAAGGTAAACGGGATAATAATTCCTAATGACAATATGCAGTTTATCTCCGGAATCTGGCCATGGTCTGCAGGAGAAAATATCAACTTTTACTCACCGGCTGTAGGCTCTGAACGTATTGTAGAGATATACTATCTTAACAATAAAAATGAGCAGATGCTTATCGACAAGGAAAGAATTGCAGAGCCTCCCGTAGTGTCGGCTACACCGCTTCCTGTTGAAGTAATTATTACAAATACACCAATTCCAGGGCCCTCAACAATTCCAGTAGAAGTCTTGGATGTAAAAGCTGATCAACCACCGGTAGCTGATTTTACAGCAGATGAAAGACTTGGTGATCCACCATTTACAGTAACATTTTCAGATCTGACATATGGAACCGGAAACTCATACCTTTGGACATTTGGTGATGGGTCAACTTCAACGCTACAAAACCCTGTTCACACGTATTTTGTGCCAGGTTCCTATACAGTAAGCCTTCTTGTCTCGAACAGTTATGGATCAAATCGTAAGACAATGGACGATTACATAGTAATTGGCTCACCACCGGTAGCAAGTTATCTTACAGAGCCGGTTTCAGGACAGGCACCACTTACTGTTCAGTTTACAGATCTGTCTACCGGTAACCCAAAAGACTGGCAATGGTCGTTTAGTGATGGAACCACTTCTGATGAGAAGAACCCGGTTCATATCTTCCAGGATGCTGGGAACTATACAGTTACAATGACTGTTACAAACTCATATGGTACCTCAAAATATACATCAGAACAGGTAATTAAGGTGACTTCACCAACAAGCATGGATGTCTTCCTTCAAAATAGCAGAAATGCTTATCTTGAGCCTGAAGGTTATGTCAGATTCCGTGTAACTGATCCGGCAAGTTCACTAAAGGTTGCAGGAAAAAGTTACCGTTTTGTTCCCGGCGATATGTTACAACTTATATTAGGGACAGGTTCATCAGATGGGACAATCTCATCAGACAAAAATCAGTTCGTAGCCTTTGATTTTGATGATGTAACTGTTGTCAATAATGGTGAAATTATTGGAAGAGGTCCTGTAAAAAGCCTTCGCATTGGAGGATTTGACAGTTTCTCCTCGACACTTAATCTGACAATACCGGCAGGTGATCAGTATGATGTGCTCTATATTGACGAAAAACTTCATAAATATGTGACAGCACCAATAATGAGGTTTACATCAATCGGGCCAGATAATGGTGGAAGGTTCTTTGTTCAAAAATCCGCACAGTCATTAAATTTCCAAGGTGGAGCATCCCAATTTAATATGGGATAAAACCTCCCGGAAACAATCTATCAGGGCAAAACTAAGAGTGATCCCATGAAAATATCGGGTATATTTCCATTATTCATAATTTTAATCTTATCTTTCACTTTCCAAATTGTAAGCGCTGAGGATCTTACTATTTACAAGACAGATTTTTCTGATGATTCAGGATGGGTAACAAACAGCCCTGGATCTTATAGTCTTGATAACAGTTCCGGAAGACTTTCATATCATATCGAGGGTGGAACCGGTTCATATATAACATATCCTTTAAAACAGTCGATATCATCTGCATTTATCCTTGAATTTGATGTATATCCTAAAAAGACAGATACTGGTGCAACTTTTAGATTTGGACTTGGAAACAAAGAAAGTGATAGTCAGAGCGGTCCACTTGTAATGTTTGAACTGGCAAGAGAATCTGATGATGCCTTCTTTTATGTAGTTGTAATAAGCAATGAAAACCTGCGAACCTTCATTGTTTCATCCCCTGGAAAGAGTTCATATGGAGGCAATACAGCAAACTTTGAAGATGGAAAAGAGTATCATGTAAAACTCACCTGGTACCCCGTTGACAAAAGAATTGCAGTCAATGTAAGAGATAAAAGTAATAATGAGATAGTCTTTTCCCATTTCGTTCAGGTAACCGGAAAACTTGAGGAACTCTCACATCTTTTCTTAACAGCTATCGGAGATGGAATAACAGGTCCAAAAGCAAGCGGATATATTGACAATATTGTCCTTACAATTCCGTCTAATATTCCAACGTCAGAAGAGACTGAAGAACCAACACCTACTGAGATCATACCAATTCCGACGCTTGTAAAATCAGTGGATCCGACAATGTTAGATGATGATACCGAAGATGTAGAGGTTAAGGCAGAGAGGACTCTTCTCCCACCGCCACCAGAACCAACACCCACACAGAAATCCCCAATTGGAATGCTTCCATTTATTCTGCTTACAATTGGAATAATTATGTCTGTAAAAATAAAAAGGAGGTAAATTATGACTGAAGAGATAATATCTGTTGCATATACAAATCCCGGATTGGTTCGGGAGAAAAATGAAGACAGTGTTCTTTTCAGTGGAAAAATCCTTACAGGGATATTAAATGAAGCAGTCTGTGAATTTGTTGAAGTAATCCCGGAAATCTTTGCTGTTGCTGATGGAATTGGGGGCAATGTTGCCGGAGGACTTGCCAGTAGAATTGTCCTTGAAAAACTCTCTGAAGGAGATGTCCCGGATAGCAGAACTACACTTGTCACAAAAATATTCGATATCCGGAATTACCTAAATTCATTGGCTGAAAAAGATCTATCCCTAAAAGGATTTGGAACAACTCTTGCCGGCATAATCATCCTTAATAATACACTAATCTGTTTTAATACTGGAGATTCAAGAGTTTATCAGATAAATCATGAAAAATGCACCCAGATAACTCATGACCATTCACTTGTTCAGGAGCTTTGTGACAGTAATCTCTTAAAGCCAGAGCAGATTGTCACACACCCATATAAGCATATCATAACCTCTTCAATATCTGGTGATTTGACCGGACGTCAACCACTTGTTTTTTTGAAAGAAGCAGAAAAAAAGGATAGATATCTGATTTGCACAGACGGGGTCTGGGAAAGTGTTGATAACACTCTTCTAAAAGAACTTGTTGGAATACCTGATTTAAGACAGGCTGCATCATCGCTTGTGTTAAACTGTTTTAATGCCGGAGCCACAGATAACATCTCCTTTATTATACTTTCATTTGAGTAAATTTTTATCCCTATTTCCAAGATTAATCAGGCGTGTAATTGCAATATGTGCCCAGATATAAGCGACAATTCCACCAAGTATATCTCCAGTGACAATTCCCCACCAGACACCCTGTTCACCCATATTAAAGACAAAACCAAGTAAATATGCGAAGAGTGCAATGAACACAATGTTTCTTAGTATGCTTAGGATTAACGCAATCTCTCCACGCCCTATTCCCTGAAAGATAGAACATGACATCATTCCGGGAGCTACAAACGGGAAGGAAAGACACATAACACTAAGAAACATTGCAATTGGAACTGAAAGATGTGCACCTTCTGATGAATATGAAAAGGCAGTTGCAATCTCACTTGCAAACATATAGACAATTATACTTGTTATTAGGGAAACCGCAACTCCAAATCCTGTCGAAAAGGTGTGGATGACTCTGAGCTTTTGGTAAATCCTTGCACCATATGAAGCACCTCCGACTGCTACAACTGATACTGCAATTCCTACAAGTGGAATGATTGCAAACATCACAACACGCCACCCAGTGGAATAAACTGCAACTGCATCTGTACCAGCAAGGATTACAAGCATTGTGTTCAGTATAATTACAAGAAGTGACATAAGCACAAAGTCAAGACTTGCCGGTATTCCAACATTCAGTATATCGCGATATGTCGATCTGTCCTGGCTGTAACACTTTGGAGAGAGGGAAATATAGGTATCACGTTTTACATAGAACCAGTATAAAAGTATGACAAACACAAAGAGGAGTGAAACATTCATACCCCATGCAGCACCGGCAATACCCATACCAGCCACATAGATGAACAGGGGATCGAGCACTATGTTTAAAAGAGAAGCTGCAATCATCGCATACATTGCTCTCTTTGTATCACCTTCTGCACGAAGTATTCCATACATTACAGAAGTTATGTTTATCAGAATAATTCCAAGGAATAACGGGTATGCATAATCAAGTGTAAGACCTAGTGTATCTCCTGCTCCAAACAACGTAAGAATTTGCTTTCCGAAGATAAAGAGCAGGATAGTCATAACTATAGATAATACAATAATTGCAACTACTGAGTGAACAGCTGCATTATCTGCCCCTTCCTTATTCTCTGCTCCAATTTTTCTTGCAATACATGAGGATGCTCCGGCACCTATTCCATTACCAAGACCCATGCTTATCATAAAGAGAGGTGTGGCAAACCCGATAGCTGCAAGAGCATCTGAACCAAGACCTGCAACCCAGACTGCATTGGCAAGATTATATGTTGATGTTGCAAGCATTGCAATCATCATCGGAATTGAAAGTTTAATTATTGCAGTTTTTGGGTCACCTTTAAGGAGCGTGACTCCATCAGTTTCATTTGCCATATATCAGATTATGGATATGTCTTCTTCAGTGTTTCCACCCTTTTTTATTAGTTTAGTAATAGAATGATGGGCAATTACATATGCCACAATGCCTCCAAGTATGTCGCCGGCAACAATTCCCCACCAGATACCATGTTCACCCAAATTAAAGACAAAACCAAGCAGGTATGCAAAGAGTGCAATGAACACAATATTTCGAAGCAGGTTTAAGAGAAGCGCCATCCCTCCCCTTCCAATACTCTGAAATATTGAGCATGAAATAGCTCCCGGACTTACAAATGGGAAGAAAAGACACATAACACTAAGAAACATAGCAATTTGACCTGCAAGGTGAGCACCGTCTGATGAGTAGGCAAATATAGTGGCTATTGGCTCAGCAAAAATCAGGAATATTGCACTCGCAATTAGGGAAAATGCAATTCCCAGCTTAACTGAAAAGTTATGGACAACACGGAGACGTTTGTATAGTTTACCTCCATATGCTGCTCCACCAACGGCTACAACAGATATTGCAATTCCAACAAGTGGAATAATTCCAAACATAACAAGTCTCCACCCGGCAGTATATGTTGCAACTGCATCAGTCCCAGCAAGGATGACAAGCATTGTGTTCATGATAATTGCAAGGGCAGACATTAATACAAAATCAAGACTTGCAGGCAACCCCACTCTTAAAATATCAATATAAGTCTCAATATCACGATGATATGCCTTTCTTGAAAATGAGATGTAGGTATCGCGTTTTATATAAAACCAATAAATAAGGAGAATGAGTACAATGAAGAGCGATATATTACATCCCCAGGCAGCACCGGCTATTCCCATACCTGCTCCATAAATGAGCAGAGGATCAAGGATTATATTTAGAATTGCTGCTCCAACCATCCCATACATTGGTCTTTTTGCATCTCCTTCTGCCCGAAGGATTGCATATCCAACAGAAGTGAGCATTATCAAAGCAATTCCCAAAAACATCGGGTGAGCATAGGCAAGTGCAAGTTCAAGGGTATTGCCTGCTCCAAACAATAGCAGAATAGGCTCACCGAAGATAAAAAGAAAAATCGGCATCAAAATAGAGAGGACTATTATCATATAAATAGAATGAGCGGCAGCATTGTCCGCTCCCTCTTTATTATCAGCACCAATTCTTCTTGCAATAGATGAGGAAACCCCGGCTCCTATTCCATTACCAAGCCCCATCATAATTAGAAACAATGGCGTTACAAACCCGACTGCTGCAAGTGCATCAGCTCCTAATCCGGCCACCCATATTGCATTGACAATATTGTAAGTGGATGTCACTGCCATTGCTATCATCATTGGGATTGACAGGGTGATGATTGCTTTTTTAGGATCACCTTTAAGGAGTTCTACCCCGGTAGTTCTATTAGTTGTCAAGATTACACCCAAAATTATTCTTTACTTCAGATTTATATGAACTGATGATTTTTTCGGTCATTTGATTCATGTACTTTAGAATAGTGTCCTTTTCGTCTGATGAAAAACCTGAAAAAACATCAGTCTCCCAAGTATGTTCAACCTTTATAAGTTCAGTGAGCATCATCTCACCCTTTTTAGTAAGAGAAAGTTTTACTGCCCGGCGGTTTTCTGGATCAATAACGCGGTTTATC
Organism: uncultured Methanospirillum sp.; assembly: GCA_964434005.1. Lineage (GTDB taxonomy): Archaea > Halobacteriota > Methanomicrobia > Methanomicrobiales > Methanospirillaceae > Methanospirillum. Next base: position 31,211 of record CAYSSW010000011.1, on the reverse strand, counting down.
ATCCCTGATGATTCAAGTTTGCCAACCGCCCGCGCTATTGCTCCCTTATCAATACAGAACACTTTTGAAAGTGTATCTTGGGATATATCCGGGTTATTTGAGATGAACATCAGCACTGGAAACTGCCCATATGAAAGAGCAAACGGTTTTAATGATCTGTTTAGATAAATGATGTGATTGCGATGGATAATGGAAACAAACCTTCCAAGTGAAATTCCATCTGGACACTCATTATGAGTCATTAAAATATTATTTGTCAACTATACCATTATAAGTTGTCTATGCAACAGTTGTTAAAACAACTCATACCCAAAAAAAAGGAAACTACTTCGAATTAAAATTTTGTAAAAGATATGTGGAGGAAGGGATTTGAACCCTCGAACACCTTCATGACAGGGCCCTCAACCCTGCTCCTTTGACCTGGCTCGGATACCTCCACACTAAAACATGTGGACTGCTTGGGACTTGCCCCGTGCCTACATAGATTGGATCTTGTCCCATATAAATATATGCCAAACCTTGGATGGATCAAAATTATCCACTTCAAAAGAATTAAGTATAATCCTATTCCAGATTAATTTCATGTATGTATGGTCAGAAATCCTAAATCTCTTTTCTGATTCTCCATCTCAAAGAATTGTAGCCCAGTTCTTGCTTGAGAATGGATTGTCGGTAAATATGGAAGGAAAGATTAGCTGTAATGGAGTGCCTCTTGCAGCAACTCAAATAGCTGACCGGTTAAAAGTTGACAGACGTGTTGTTGACTCAACTGCAAAACGCATCAGGAATTCACCGTATGCAAATGTTTTTTTGAATATGAGGGCAACACCAGATCTCTCTTTAGTAGCAGAATCTCTTGATCTTTCTGTGATAATTATCCTACCAAAAGATGCTACAGAAGAGGGAATTGTAGATTCATGTGTAAGTGTCCTTGCATCTCATAAAATTGGAATCAGACAGATCTTTGTTACAGATCCTCATCTCTCTGAAGAGCCAAGACTTGTAATAATAACCGAACAAAAAATTCCAGCTGCAATATTTGAAGAACTTAAAAATCTGCCACAGATAAGAAGATTAATAATATAAACGATAATATCTCTAAAAATTAGTCAGAGAGAAGAGATCTCTTCTGCAAGATCTAAAAATCTCTTTTTTATCTCTTTTGGGAGTTTATTTAGCGATAAGAGAAATTCCTCCTCTGAAAGGATTTTATCTCCCTTTACATAGTTATCAGCATTAGCAACAATTTTTTCTTCAAGAGTCTCTGGAATTGTATCTGTTTCTATAAGACCCATCTCATGCCTTTCTTTAGCTGTCAACCCTGCTCCGATATGTTTCCAGACAATGTTACAGACCTTATCATCAAACCCAAGAATTTTGCAGATCTTATAACTTTCATCAGAATGAGCCATCCCATGTGTCTTTGATCTTCCAATATCATGTAGCATAGCCCCGGTTCTTATTAAATCCAAATCAGGATGTAAAAGGCCTTTGCTAATAATTTTCCCGGCAATTTTTTCTGAAAGCCTTGTTACAGTTACTGAATGGTCTATAACATTCTGGTCGCAACCGGCTTTAGACAAAAGTGAAATAAATGAGGAATCGGACAGAGAAGTCTCCCTTACATTTCCTTTTTTGGTATCTCCAATAGCCATATTCAAAAATGACCAAGGTTTTCCTGAATTCTTGCTATACGTGTATTAAGTGCATTAAGAAGCAGTTCATTATCAAAGTGAGAATATTGCTCATCACAGTTTGGACAGCAAAATTGACTTCCCATTGCCTCATTGAAGGTAACTGTTATCCCACAATTTTTACATGTGTAAAAATCATTTTGCGCTTCGAAAGCCTGGCGTTTTTTTAATTTTTCTAAAATAACTTCCATATCTTCAGAGATCACAACAGGGATGTTTTCAAGTTCCAATCTCCAGAGATAAGTCAACCATCCTGTTTCATTATTCTTAATACGGCGATATTTTGCAAGCCTGTTCTCATATAATGTGTAAAGTGTGTTGCGCACCGAGTTAAGATTAATTCCGGTCTTTTCCGCTAAATCCTCATCACTATATTCATTATCTTTTGGGAACCTCTTTACCAGTTCTAACCCTTCTTCTTGGATAATCCGTTCAAGGTAAGCATGTATTGCCGGATTAGCAAGAACTTCTTCAGCAGATACCATTATTCTATTAATAGATAGAGACTGGTAATAAGGTTATCCAGAAGTCTCAATGCAATTCTTTCAGAGTCACCTTCTCCAAAACAACTTATCATTGCAGTTTCAGGCTTAAAAAGCATAGGAGGGACAGGAATATCTGCAACATCAGGCTTAAACTCCGAGAGATCACATGAAATTTTCATTTCTCTGCTTGAAAAGAGAATTCTCCGGGCAGCAAACCGAATGGGTTCTGGTCTTTCTTCAGGTAATATACCATTAAGCGCATCAAGATGAAGTGTTACAAGGTTTAAACCCATTGCTCTTTCAATGGTATCAAGAGTTCCAACAAACCTGGGATTTACCTCAATTACAGATACAGAGTCATCTCTGACCATAAAATCAACCCCAATGATCCCTTTGCAACCAGAAGCTCCTGCAATCCATTCTGCAAGAATCATCATTTCAGATTGTCTATGGTGTACAAAAGGTGTTATTGATCCTGCAAATCCAAACTGAGCATCACGAGTTCCGCGAAGTATCTGCCTGTTAACTGCAATCGCAACCGCTCTTCTTCCATCAGTTACACAGCAAACTGATGCGGGTATTCCTTCAACCTTCTCCTGAAGGATATATGGGACTTTTAGAAACATCCTCTCGAATGAAGCAATGTCAAGGGAGTTTCGAACAAGTAAATTTCTCCAGCCCCCAGAACCTATACACGGTTTTAATATAGCAGGAATTCCACTGTTAACCTCATCTTCAGTTAAAATTCTTGGGACAGGACATCCAAGTTTCTGGAGAAAAACCTGTGTCTTTGACTTGTCAAGAAACTGTTCAGCAATTTTTGGATCTGTTCCAAGAAGGGGTACTGGAAGATTTGAAAGAATTTCTGCTCCAGAAGTCGGGATGATCCCATCTGGATGGAATTTTTCACATGCAGTAATAATCAGAGGTAAAAGTTCATCTAATTCCTCAAACTGAAAATAATCGGTGGCAAGTGATCTGAGATCAAGATCACAGAAGTGATCAATTGCAAAAACTTCGTGCCCTGCTTTTACCGCCGACTGTACCACATGCCTTGTAGAAAAACCAACTATCAATAGTCTCAAAGCTCTATCACCTCTTTTCCGCAGGCACATGGAAGCACTTTAATTTTTGCACCAGGAAATTCCTGTGTCAGGGCTTCTTTTCCTATTATGTGAGTTAAAAAAATTGCAAGACCTGCAATTTCTGAATGAGGCTGATTTGTAACAGCAACATTATAATCTGCCTCATGGTAGACTTCACCAGGCACTTTTTCTGCGCCGACAATGACCAAGATCTTATCTTTTGTCTTTATCTCCTCTTCAATATCAGGAAGGTTAATTCCAAACATCGTCAGATGCACTACAGTCCCTCCATCTTCCTTCCAGCGCTTGATACAGGAATGCCAGCCTACATTATTCTCAACAAAATACTCTCCGCCAAAGCGTTCTTTTACATCAAGAATACTCTCTACAATTCCCTTATCGTCTGATGCAAGGTACATACCGCGGGCGCCAAGTGCCCTGCTTGTAAGTCCTACATGCGTGGTTATTCTGCTATCACGCTGCGGACGGTGACCAAGTCTTAATATTGCAACATCTTTCATTTAATCAGCCTGTTTTTTAACCTTTATAACACCATTTTCAATATCTAGTCCAAGAAATGGATCCTGTTTTATCTGACTTGACAGAATGAATTCATCAATTGAACATGCCCTGTATATTCCGTTCCGGCATGTTACAAGAAGTAATTTAGTAAGTCGCTCCACCGACTGCTCTACAGTATCAATATCAAGACAAGACTTGTTTACAAGTTCATCAGAGTTCAGACCTTCATTTTTTCCGGCAATAATATGGTAGATCTTCCAGTCTGTATCCTCATTACTGTTCATCAGTATCCCCATAACTTTAGCATGAATGTAACATAGAGCTTACACAGAACTTGTACAGACCTTCCATTGAGCTAAACAAAGAACCATTAACCTGGCCATCATCAGAAGAGAAATAACAGCAGAACCAATCAGTATTATGGATAAAAAAAATGAGAGCGCAGATGAGCTCACCTATCCTGAACTTTCAGTAATTGTCGATAAAATCTTTGAGAGTTGTGAAGATGATGATGATTGTATTGTAAACCATCTTGCACGGCTTGATGATTCAGTCCGGATATCATTACTTACATCTGACTTAATGAATGCATGGCAGGTTTTTTACTGGTATTTTCGCGAGCAGCCAGGAAAAGATATCATGGAAACACTCCTCTTCTCGCCGGCAGGAAATCTTAAACGCGGAATTGCATTAGAGAATGGTATCTTTTCATTCCAGTTTTCTGTGAAAAACGACAGGCCATCAATAGTAATTTCTGATGATGAAGGTGTCTGTGCGACTTTTTCGGGGCAAAATGCTTGGAAACAAACCATGAATTTAATAAATAATGGTAAATAAGCTAGTAGAGGAAAGGGTATCATCTATCATGTAGAGTATGTGATATGGAGCAAATCCTTCGAATAAAAAGCAATAATATCATGAAAGCCTCCATTTGGCTTTTCATACTCGGACTTGTAACACTTGCCCTCATTGCAACACCATCATTAGCCGATGAGCAAAGTGATAACGAAAAGATCATTCAGACAAGTGGGACAGGTAATGTAAAGGTAGCACCTGATCTTGCAGATATTACTTTTTCAGTAATTACCAAAAATCCTGATGTAAAGGCAGCTCAAAAAGAAAATGCCCGAAAGATGGAGATAATCATCGCTAGCTTAAAGGATACATCAAAGGGAGCAATTAGTCCAGAAAACATACAGACAACCTCATATTCAGTATCTGAAACGTACCTTGATGATGCACTAAAAGCAAAATACGGCGACAAAGTAGTCTATGAGGTGTCAAATACCATTGAAATCGAGACCTCTGACATTAATAGTGTCGGAGATATCATCGATTATGCAATTAAAAACGGAGCAAACGAGGTAAGTTCCTTAACTTTCACATTAAGCAAAGAGAAAAATCTTGAAATCCGAAAACAGGCTCTTGATATAGCCGTACAGAAAGCAAAATCAGATGCGGAAGTAGTTGCAGAATCATTAGGAATCAATGCCGGACCTGTTTATTCGGTTGATATTGACGCAAGTAACACAAACCCTTCCTATTATAATGAAATGTATTCTATGAAAAACGCCGATTCGACAGGTTACACACCGATAGAAGCAGGAACAGTTGAGGTAACTGCAACTGTTTCTGTGTCATTTACTATTGTTTAAGTATCACCACCACTTTTTTTAAACTTACAGATAAATTATTGAGTGACAGAAAGTGACTATGTCATCAGAAGTTCAGGATATTACTAACTATTGCATAGAGATGAGCAAAGTTAAGACCAAAGGGGAACTTGGAACTTTAATTGTTTCAAGGCTTCATAAATATTCTCCATTTGATCTCTCTATGATCTCTGCTAAATTAAATGAAGAGATAAAACTTCTTCCATCCCCTTATAGAGAGCAGGTAAAACCGTATTTTGATGAACAACTCTTTGGTGGATATCATTCTATTCTGCTAAAGTATAATAAAAAAGAACTATCTGGAAATTTTTCTCCAATAACTGATCCAGATCTGTTTCAGGATTTTTGTAAGATGATCCCTGATGGCTGTGATAACCGCGATGAAGAAAAATTCAGCACATCATTTCGTATTTGGCTTCCGAAATATCGATTGTTCTACTTCCTAATCGCTGTATACACCATGTTTGTATGTGATAAACCCGGACATCCTGTAGGAATGCCGTTCCCTGGTAGTATTAAAATTATTCAAAAAGGAGATACAGTCCTATGCCCTATAAGAGACAAAGAGAAGGATGTTTTATTCTCAGTATGTAATTTCTGCCCGGCAGAACAGGATCCAGAGTTTAGATAACTATCGTCCAAGTTGTTGATGAGCCCGTGCAAGATGCTGCGCTGCAAGAGCTCCAAGGAGTGATAGTTCTCCGGCAAGAACACCTGTAGCAATAATCTCTGCAAGTTTTTTGGAGTTGCTTCCCGGAACCTCGCCACCACCAGATATTCCAAGGATTTTCAGACACTCAGCCTGAGTATCAATTCCTGTTCCACCCCCAACTGTTCCAACAGGAAGTGCAGGCATTGTGACAGATACATACAGGCCATCAGGCACCGGATCAACGGTTGTTATTGCAAGGCTTCCTTCAACAACATGTGCAGGATCCTGTCCACATGCAATAAACATCGCTGCAACCATATTTGCAGCATGTGCGTTAAATCCAAGTGATCCTGCCCGTGCAGATCCAACAAGGTTTTTACGTGTATTTACTTCAAGAAGTGAGGCTGAATCTGTTTTTAAAATCTCTCCAATCTTCTCATTTGAGATTTTAACTCCGGCACACACTGTCTTTCCACGCCCCATAATACTGTTAATTGCAGCCGGTTTTTTGTCAATACACCAGTTCCCGGAGAGAGCTATCAATTTTGCACCGGTTTTTTCAGAGATTAAATCAGCAGCTTTTGTACTTGCAATTGTTACCATATTCATCCCCATAGCATCCCCGGTGGAAAATGCAAGTCTAACAAAAACGGAGGTTCCGGCAATGGTCGTTGAGATTTTAACAAGTTTTCCATGTCTTGTTGTAGCCTCTGCAACTTTTTTGATATCATCAACATGAGATTCTATATAGTCTACAACTTCTCTTGCGTGAACAATACTTGTTGTTGCAAAGACTGGTGCCCGTGTCATTTTATCATTAAATATACGGACATCAGCTCCTCCCGCAGCACTGATAAGACTACATCCCCGATTAACTGATGCAATAAGAGCGCCCTCGGTTGTTGCAAGCGGAAGATAGAACTTTCCCTGTGCAAATTCTCCATTAATCATTACAGGCCCTGCAACACCAACAGGGACCTGCACAGTCCCGATCATATTTTCACAGTTCTTTTTAACGACTGATTCAAGATTAATTGAGCATTCACCAATTTTTGGCAGAGAAGTGCCCGTTCTCTCCTCAATAAAGCGCCTTCGAACAGATACAGCCTCCTTTGGAGGGAGCTCTTTGTCAAGAGCATACATCTTAAGTGTTCCATCGCCAAGACGCTTCAGATAGTCATCCATGCATATCTGTTTGTATCTTCAGTATCATAACAAGTGATGAATGCAGCGGCGGCAATGGTATATAAGAGTCAATAGATCCAAGGGTGAAACTACACGCAGATCACTCATAGATAGAAATTTACTTGACAGAGAATTGAAGATTCGATCTGTTGACTCATCTCTGTTAATTCCGGTAACAGAGGAGATAGAAGGCGCTGAATCAGCTCTGTTTGAGGAATTCCACTCTAAAGAAGAACTTCCCCGGCATGAACAGATCGGCGGCCTTGCAGTAATGACAGAGTATTCGCGGGAGGATGCAGAAAGACTTCTAACTCTGCGTCCTAATCTTCATACAGTCCTTTTTGCAGAGAGCGCGGTAGAGGGTGAGTACAGAATCAAGCGTTTTTCAGTGCTTGCGGGGATTGATACCACCGGGACAATCTATACCGAATATGGACACCGATTTAAGATTGACTTAAGTCTTGCATATTTTTCTGCGAGGTTGTCGACTGAAAGGCAGCGTATTCTTTCATTGATGAAATGTGGTGAATGTGTTGTTGATATGTTTGCAGGTGTTGGACCTTTTTCAATAATTCTTGCAGATAAGGCAGATATAGTATATGCCGGAGATATAAATCCAGAAGCTGTTGCACTACTCCGCGAAAATGTAAAATTAGGGCATGTAACTAATGTAATCCCAATTCTATCTGATGCCTGTAAACTTCCAGAGGTGGTTGGAAGAATAGCTGATAGGATTATCATGAACCTCCCCTTGTCTTCAGATGCATTTTTAGAGGCCGCTATGAAGATCATAAAGCCAGGTGGTACTATTCACTGTTATGCCCTTGTAAATGATGAGAATGAATTGATGGAGAATATTCATAAGTTTCCGGTTATGGAAGTTAAGGTCAAATTTGTGCGATCATATTCACCGGAAAAATTTCATGTTGCATATGATATCAGGGTCTAACAGAACATGCATTCCTGATCAGGAGAGGAAAGATAGAGTTCATATAATACTTCAGCATCAGATTTAGACGAGGTTCTTAGATTTTCTCCATCCATTGCAGTTATTTGCCCAAGTATCTCTTTAGAGTCCATTGCAGCAATTTTCTGCAGGATAAGGCTTTTCTTTTTTGTTGTATTGGATTTTAACGGTGTAAAATTTGCAGAATCATCATACATTGGAAATTCATCAGGTACATCAGATAATTGTTTAGCGTCAGAAAAGGAAAAGGAAGTAACAGTTATTGACTCATTTTCGTCAGCAGAGAGAGGATATATCGAGATATAGATGACAATGATAAAAAAGAATAGAATTTGTCTCTGCATTTTCATTATCAGATATTTGTATACAAAAAGATGAATGTTTTCCTCATCTTAAACGATAACAGAGAATCGTCGCTAAGAAAACCCCCAAGATTAGTGTTACAAGATTTACAGGAGTTGGTATTGCTGCCCCCGTCTGCCCGGTTTTTTCTTCTTTATCTGGGATCATCTCTACATTTATCTCGCTGTCAACTCCCGGTGAGATGGTCGCCGGAGTATTGTAGTTCATATATCCCTGCATCTGAAGACTTATCTGGTAAGTTCCAGGAACTGCTGTCAGGGTCAGAGGTGTAAAGCCCTGATAATTTCCGTCAGTAAGTATAACAGCTCCTGGTGGGGTAGAAGTTACCTTAATTGTTCCATTTTCGGATGCTTCAGACTTTGGTGAAGATGTAGTTGATGTAGTTTTATAATTATCCTTTAGTGCAACATTTACAACCGTTGCTGAGCCAGCTTCAATTCTTGTCCGTTCTGAATAAGTAAAGAATCCGGATTTAGTTACATTTAATGTGTAAAATCCGGCGGCAAGATTTTGTATCTTTAAAAACCCGTTTGTTGAGGTTGTCCCCTGATATATATTATCAAGATATATCGCGGACTCGGCCGGATTTGTAGTTATTTCAAACCAGCCGGATGTCCATGAATCTGGATCAAGGGTTGCACTGATGGTTGTTCGTTCATTAGAGTAAACTTTCGCATCAGTTTCATAGGTTTCATATCCGGAGAGGGTAAGCTCAAGGGTATGATATCCGATTGGAATTGATCCAAGAACAAGTGGAGTCTTTCCTTCATAATTGTTGTCAAGATATATTCTGGCACCAGATGGTGATGATTTTATTATGAGTGCACCACGTAAACAACTTCCATAAGGATAACATGGATTTCTGCCTCCGGCTATTGGTGCAAGTCTGTCACTACCTAAATCATATCTTGGAAGCGGCTGTAACTGGTCATATCTTCCTGAAGGATAATATGGTAAATAATATGATGGATTATTTGGTGAATTATCTCTGTCGATTGGCCTATATGGAACTGGTGTCCTGTCCGGAGCAGGATTATAAATTGGCTGAGGCGTTGGGTATGGAGTGGGGGTCCACTGCGGCGTAGGTCTGTAAATTGGCTGAGGCGTCGGGCATGGAGTGGGGGTCCACTGAGGTGTAGGTCTGTAAATCGGCTGGGATGTAGGGTATGGAACTGGTGTCCACTGAGGTGTAGGTCTGTAAATTGGCTGAGATGTAGGGTATGGAACTGGTGTCCACTGAGGTGTAGGCCTATATATTGGCTGGGATGTAGGGTATGGAACTGGTGTCCTGTCAACTTCTGGTGGCCCCGTTATCCATCGCCCAGTGCCAGGAGCTATGCCCTGTTCCGGGATAGACATAGTCTCCTCTCCAGACACACAAATAACTAAAAGGAACAGAACAGCAAGTAAGAATACTATGGAAAAAATGCTGATTGCTCTCATAATAGTAAGTAGGTTTTATCAGGCAAAACAACTATCTGTCTAATCAACTTTACATTCACGGCGTGAAGATTATATGGTATGAAATTATATTATTAATATGGAAAAATTGCCCTGTGAAGCAGCAGTATGGGACACTTTACCTGCAATTCGTGCCGCAATCGCAATAGAGATCGTAAATTCCGGCATGTCACAAAATAAAGCTGCCGCATTATTAGGTCTTGCACCTTCAGCTGTATCACAATACATTTCAGGCAAACGAGGTTACCGCATTTTTTTGTCTGAAGAGGTAAAACTTGCAGTAGCAAAAGCTGCTGAAGATATTAAATCCGGTAAAAATAAAGACCTATCTGAACAAATCTGTGAGATCTGCCTTCTACTCAGAAATTCCGAAGGTCCCTGTCAGATTTGTAATGAGAAATAGATTACTGGTCATGACAAACGATGCAGATACCTGTTAACAATCCGGTATTGTCATAAATACATGAGGAAGAGATAGTTACACGCTTTTTTCTGCCTCCTTTTGCACGAATTAATCCTTTTAAATTTTTTATTCCATCTTCAGACAGCGTTTTCTCGATAATATCATAATCTTCATTAATATCCGGGGGAATGATTGAAAATACAGAACTTCCAATTAGTTCTTCTGCCGGATATCCTGTCATTTTTTCAGCTCCTTCATTCCATGAGAGGACTGATCCAGTTGGTGTTGTTGTAATAACAGTATCTGAAAGCATTGGAAGAAGTGTCTCCATTAGGACTTTTGCAGAGGAATGGTCATTAAAACCGGTAATATCCCGTGAGATTGTAAAAATGCCAGTTATTTTTCCAGAACAATCTTTTATCGGGTAATAACGATCATCATACCATTTATTCTCACCATTCTCTTCTACTTCAACCATAGTCCTGTGGGGCTTTTGAGAATTAATTGCAAATGTAGCAGCTTCTGTCAACAGTTCGGCAGTTTTTTGAGGATATAATGATTTTCTAAAAAGCCCTTTCATCTCTTCCGGCTTTTTCGAGAAGACTCTTGAAAACTGATCATTGACCTTTGTTAGTTCCTCCTTTGTCGTCATCAGATAAATCTTGGAATCAGCATTTTCATACAAACAATTTGAGATCTGTTCATAATAATTTCGAAGTTCCTCGGCCTTTTTCCATGCCGTCACATCCTCAAACACAAAGATCATACCATGATCTCCGTTATTCATCACAAGACTTGCAAAGGTCATCCACATTGAAGAAACAGTATCACCAGACCCTAATTCTATCTCAATAGTTGAGGCCTGAGGCCTGTCTGGTGCAATAATTTTTGCTTTTATCTCATTCTTCATCCCATTCATTGAGAGAATATCAAGAAGATTTCGATTATAAAGTCCCTCCTGCCCTGATGCAAGAAGATCTAATGCAGCAGGATTTGCACTTTTAATCCTGTACCATCTGTCAGTCTCCACAATAGCATCAGACAAATAATTTAGAATAGTTGAAATCTGAATTCTGCCGGAAAGGAAATATAATTTTGATTTACCAATAGACCTCGTCTCAACTGAACCTGAAACAAGCATCAATTCAAGATATTTACTAACAGTATTGCGGGACATACTTAACCTGGCGCCAAGTTCAGATACTGTGGAACCAGTTGGAGAGTCCTTAAGTGCATCCTTTATCTTAGAGATATAGTATTGATGATTGTCCATTGGTGGAAATTGGTTTCATATATACACATATAAACATTTGGATTGACTGATCATTTTGTCATAACATGGACTGCCTCATAATCCCAGGAGATAAAAACTTCACTTCCGGATTTAATATTCGAATAATTTTTGGAATGGAGTGTCACCTGTGCTGCAAAAGAAATTCTATTTGTTTCTACTATTAAAAGACAAATAATTCCATAAACTTTCATATCTCTGACAATTGCCTTAAAATAGTTCCCTTCGAAATCTTCTGGTTTTTCATTGGTTATTCTTATCTCTTCAGGTCTTACCGCCCAGTAAATTTGCGCTTGCTCCAATATTTCCGCTATCTCCCTATTAGGTGTGATTACAACTTCAAGAGTCCCGGTTTTTATCACCGTTTTGCCAGAATTAGATAAAATAACCCCAGTAAAGACATTATTTATCCCTATAAACTCTGCGACATCTTTAGAAACCGGCCGCTGAAACAATGTTACAGGATCTGCTATCTGTACAAAATTTCCAGATATCATTACTGCCATTCTGTCAGAAATTTTCTGGGCTTCCATAAGATTATGAGTGGCCAGAATAACGGTTGTATTTCGGTATTTATTATATTCGATAACCAAATCTTCAATCTTCTTTGCTGAAACAGGATCAAGATTTGAGGTTGGTTCATCAAGAATTAAAAGATCAGGTTCTGTTACCAATACCGCTGCAAGAGCAACCCTTTGTTTCTCACCCCCGGAAAGGGTTACTGCTTTTCTATTCTCATATCCTGTAAGAGAAATCTCTTCAAGCATTTCTCTTACAAGGTGTTTTATCTCTGGTTCAGGAAATTTCCGGTACCGAAGCCCTTTTGCAATGTTTTCAAAAACAGTGTCATGAAAAACAGATGGCTGTTGAAAGAGCATTCCCATTCTTCTCTGGGATTTAAGAGTGAAAGCAGCATCTTTGCCTGAAATAGAGTTTCCATCAAAATAAATACTTCCAGAATCAGGTTTTTCAAGAAGATTGATAATTCTTAAAATTGTGGTTTTTCCCTGTCCTGAAGATCCAATAATTGTAAAAATTTCTCCTTTTTTAATATCTACAGAGATAGAATTAAGAATTCTATTTTCACCATATGCTTTGGAAATAGAATCAAGTTTTAACATTATGCCTCCCTCTGCTGAAGAAATCCAAGGCTAATATTAACTATTAGTGCAATCAACAATAAAATCACTCCAAGTGCAAATGAAAGACTGAAATTTCCCATCGAGGTTTGCAATGAGATAGCAGTTGTCAGGACTCTTGTATGTCCTTTAATATTTCCACCTATCATAATCGCAGCCCCGACTTCTGAAATGGCCCTTGAAAAACCGATAATAACTGCTCCCATTATTGCATATTTCGCTTCTATTAAATGTGACTTAAAAAACTGCATCTGTGATGCACCAAGTGTCCTTATTGTATCAGAAAGAGCAGGATCAATGTTTTTCAAGGCTGTAATTGTAAGACCTGTCATAATTGGAATTACAAGAATTACCTGTCCAAAAACCATACCGGTCGGAGTAAACAGCCATCCAAGAAAACCAAGAGGCCCTGTTCTTGACAAAAGCATAAATGAAATAAGTCCAACTATCACGGTTGGAAGAGCATATAGTGTCTGGATAATACTGATTAAGACCTTCTTTCCTGAAAACTCTTTAAAACTGATGAAAAAACCAAGAGGAAATGCAATTAATGAACTGAAAAGCACAGCTGTAAGGGTTATTTTTAATGTCTGTAATGATATTGCAATTACTTCTGGATCAAGTGATATAATCAGATCAAAAGCAGTAATTATTCCAGTTACAAGATCACTCATAAAAAAGGTTATTCTACCGGGTTAACTGTTTCATCAACAGTTACGCCGATAAGTTCAGCATTTCCCTGTGCCTGATAGAATAAAGGCTGACCAAATTCTTCTACACCAAAGGTTGCGATAAAGTCCTGGGTCTCATTTGAGATGAGGAAGTTTGTCCATGCCTTAGCCATCTTGGTGTTGATTTCAACATCAGGGAAGGTTTCAGGATTAATTCTAATAACTGCATAGACATTTAGGAGGTCATCACCTTCGTTTACAAGTTCCATGAGTGTTGGGTGATCATCCTTTGAGAAAAGCCAGGTTGATCCATCACAGAGTGTGTATGCCTGCTTTTCATCAGCCATGTTCAGGGTCTGAACCATTCCTGCTCCAGCTTCTGAATACCATGGTGTTGAATTGACATCAGCATACTCATATCCTGCTGCCTTCCAGATTGCCTTCTCTCTTGAATGTGTCCCGGAATCATCGCCGCGTGAGACAAACTGAATTTCAGGATTGGCTTCAGCCTGTGAAGCAATTGCTGCAAAAGCTTCAGATGCTGTCATTCCGGTAATATTTGCCGGATCTGATTCAGGCCCGACAATAATAAAGTAGTTGTAACCAAAGACACGGCGGTCAAGACCGTATCCATCGCTCATAAATGTGTCTTCTCTTGCACGGTCATGAACCATAATAAGGTCAGCATCTCCTGCCATACCATACTTCATAGCCTGACCGGTCCCAACAGCTACCCACTGAACATCAACACTGTTATTAGCCTCAAATTTCTCTTTAAGGGCATCAAGAAGTCCGGTTGCATCTACACTTGTTGTAGTTGCAATAAGAAGTCTGTCCGCACTGTGTTCAGAGAGCCCGCTTTCATCTGCGGCTAATGCACCATTAGAGCACATAAGCACTGCAAAAACAATAGCCAAAAAATATACCAGTTGTTTCATAGCAGTTGAATTTACAGCATACTCGTAAATAAAGATATTTTTTTCAAAAAAAAGGATGGAATTTGATTTAATTAATAGGTTAATTGAATCAAGTTAAGTACGTTATAAAGTATTAATCAATCAGACTTTTAATTGCTTCATCAAGAGCTGCTTTATTGTATGGTTTATTGAGCACTCCGCTAAATCCATGCCCCTTAAAATCAGTAACAAACGGTGAGAACCGATCTCCGCTTGAAACAAGTGCCTTGACGGTCGGATCTATCTCAAGTAGTAATTTAATAACTTCGGCACCACCTATATCTCCCATAATAGTCAAATCAAGAATAACTACATCAAATGGGTTTCCTTCCTCATATGCAGATTTAAATGAACTTACAGTATCTCCTGCATTTACTGTAATTACACTATCATAACCTAATTTTTTCAAAAGAATTTCTGATATCTCGCCAATTGAGGGCTCATCATCCATCAGTAATACCCGGGTTGTCATGAGATTAGTCCAAGTATTTCTTCTGACACATGATATAGATTACCAAATACTATTCACATATAAAAAACAATCTGTTATGAATGGTTTATATCCACCTTTATATTACCGACGAATGTAACCTTTTATGCAGTTACTGCCGTGGACGTATGTTTGATATATTGGATGAGGCAGAACCTGGCCCTTGTATAAATATTGATGAAGATATTCCCACAGAAATTGTATTTTCCCCAGATGAATTATACAATTTCCTTCAAAAAGACCCGGATGTGGTTTTAACTTTTATTGGCGGTGAGCCAACATTAAGGCCAGAGGTCATTACAGAAGTTATTAACAATTCTCCAGTTAAGCGCTTTATGATGCAGACCAATGGACAACTTTTGCACCGAATGGCACCTGAAATTATCAACCGGTTTGAAACAATCCTGATTTCAATTGATGGAGATGAAACATTAACTGATAGTAGTCGGGGGAGTGGAGTCTACCGTCGGGTTATGGATAATATCTCGCATATTCTTGCTAATGGATATACTGGGGAATTGATAGCACGAATGACTGTTCACGAAAGAACTGACATCTTTAATGCTGTAACTTATCTTGCAGACAACAAAGAATATCCATTTTCATCAATTCATTGGCAGATGGATGCAAATTTCGGGAGTGATTTCAGAATTAGAAAGTTTAAGGAATGGTCAGAATATTCATATATACCTGGTATTCAACGTCTTGCAAAAGAATGGCTCAAACGAATTGAAGATACAGGAATTGTTCCATTATGGTATCCTTTTATTGATCCAATAGAGGATATGCTTTATCACCGGACAAGCAAACTTCGTTGTGGAAGTGGGTATGCAAATTATACCATATTTCCTGACGGAAATATCTCACCATGTCCTATAATGGTTGGAATGAGTGATTATTACGTTGGAAATGTCAGGAATGCTGATCCTTTAAACCTAAAGGAAATACCAGTTCCTGGTAAATGTGCCACATGTGATATACTGGATTTTTGTGGTGGACGGTGTCTGTATTCTGCTATAATGAAACCGTGGCCTGAATCTGGTGCAGATCTTGTCTGCAATACGGTAAGGGAGCATAAATTGGCGCTTGAAATGATTTTGCCCTATATTCTAAAACTTATTGATGAAAAAAGCATAACTCTCTCATCATTTGCCCATGAAAAATACAACGGCTGTGAAATAATACCATAAGACTCAAGATCATCAAAAAAACTATCCATACTCTTCCAACCTAATATCATACAACTGATGGTCTTCAGGTATTACTATCCTGTCAACTTTTGGAATCTGATATTCCAACTAAGCTCCTTAAACAATTATTTCCATATTTGAAAATTTAGGGCTTTTTTGAGGTTATTTTAGTATATCAACATGTATTTAAAGTGGGCTATCATCATTTATCACAATACATTGGAGAATCGGGTCATTTCGTGATGATTAGTAAAAAGCAGCAAAATTAAAGATATTTGGGCTTAGTTACACAAATAAACCAAAAAAGTCTGACTGTGAAGTAATGTGTAATGCAGGATGTCACATTCATTGCTTCTGATCCAGGACATGTAAGTGCAGATAATCCACACGGATATAAAATAAAAATATTGAGAAGCAGCGATTGTTAGAAGGTGAAGAAAGATTACAATTGATTTTGATTGTAGGATATCTCCTCATGAATAAAGATTTGTAATTAATTCAAAATATTGCTACCACTCCTATAAATGTTCATTACAGTCATATTTATCCATATAAGAAGGACAGACTGTTTGTAGAGAGAAAGGACACTTTGACAGATGCCTCAATTGATTAAACAATACATAAAACAACACAATGTCACTCTCTGTCAATTAAAAAAGAACATCGAAATAATGAGAGCAGCATAGCATGATAAGCGGAGCGATCATTTCAACAATAAAATCCAGATTTCATCAGATGGTAAGATGGACAATCATAGAAAAAACCGGATGGTTTTCATGTTTTAGTCGTTTAATTTAGTCTACGACAACTTGTGACATTACAAAAGAATATGAATATGACACCGCTATTGCCAACACTCATCAGCAATTTTCTGTAAAAGTAGAATCTTCTTTATATTGGTTTTGAACAAGAGTGATTTTTGAATAAGTACGATCTCATTTATCCCACATTCTATCTGGAAAATGATATTAGTGAATAAATAGATATGAAAATAATAAAGCCACTTATCTTACTAATCCAGAGAGACTTTCAGTCGTAATAAGACCAATAACCCTCCTTTTTTCATTTACTACAGGAAGAGCTGAAATTTTATTATCATGCATTCTTTTAATAGCAACATTTACCAATTCATCAGGTTTTGCTGTAAGAACAGCCCGGGTCATTATCTCATCAAGGCTTTTCACCCCGTGGGCGATAGACTTTGAAATATCCCATGATGTGACAATTCCGACAAGTTCTCCATCTGTTGACACAACCGGCAGGTGATTTACAGCTTCTGCAATCATTAAAGCCGCTGCTCCTTTTATTGTCACCATCTCAGAAACTGTAGGGGCATTTTTGATCATCTGATCTCCAACTGTCAGATGAGAGAGAAAACGCCCAATCTGATAGTTCATCTGTCCGTCTTCTAAAAGAAATCCATCATGACCAAAACTCGATTGAATTTCGCAGTATTCAACATCCTTATCAAGCCTTGTCAGTGCAGCAACAATCTCTTTTGATAGATATGGCGGATATAACCAGTCTGAACTTATTGAGATTATTAAAAATTTTGATAAACACTTTTCAAATGCAGAGGTGAGTGATCCATTAACAGTCAGATCATAATAATCAACAGCTTTTGTAATGTAAAGGTATGAATTTGCATCAAATCTATGCACAAAACTGTCACCCTGATGATGCAGATAACTTTCAACCTGAAAGTCAGTTGAAAAGTCATATCCCACCTCTTTATACTGAAGATTTCGTCCAAATTTATTATGCATCGATTCATCAGAGAGATAAGTAATATGTCCAATCATCCTTGCAAGTGCAAGCCCTTTTACCGGTCCTTCATCAGGATAGTAGTTCCCCGATTTGAACGCCGGATCAGACCTTATTGCAGATCTTCCTACCTCATTAAATGCAATCTGCTGGGGTGTTGAGTAGCCTGTACTTGCAATAACAACTATCCGGGCAGAAAAATCAGGAAAGAGATGTGCCCATGTAAGTGCCTGCATCCCTCCCATTGAGCCACCAACTATTGCATAAAGAGATGAGATCTGTAGAGAATCACAAAGTTTTTTCTGAATTCTTACCATGTCTGCAATTGTTACAACCGGGAATGAGGCCCCATATGGCTTTCCAGTATCAGGATTTATTGATGAAGGGCCGGTGGTTCCAGAACAGCCACCAATAACATTTGAACAGATTATACAATATTTGGTCGTATCAAGCGCTTTTCCCTGGCCTGTTATAATCTCCCACCAGCCAGGTTTTTTATCACCCTTATGATAACCGGCAAGATGTGCATCACCTGTAAGTGCATGACAAACTAATATCACATTTGACTTATCTTCATTCATTCTGCCATACTGTTCATAGGCAATTGTAAGATCTTTTATGGTTGCCGAACTCTCAAGGGTATGGGTTTCATGAAGGGTTACAAACTTAGTCTCTGTAATTCCAACTGACTCTTTTATCATAATTATAATTATATTGCATCAAGTGCCTGTTTCAGGTCTTGTATAATATCCTCTACATCTTCTGTTCCAATTGATGCCCGAATAAATTCAGGTGTAACTCCGGCTGCCAACTGATCAGCGGCTGATAACTGTTGATGAGTAGTTGATGCCGGATGGATGATAAGACTTTTTGAATCTCCGATATTTGCTACATGAGAGAAGAGTTTAAGAGAATTGATAACCTTCTTTCCTTCTTCTAATCCACCCTTTACCCCAAAACCAAGCATTCCACCATATCCTCTCTTCATGTACTTTTCCGCGGTTTTGTGAGATGGATGAGAGGCAAGCCCTGGATAGTTTACCCAACTCACCTTTTTATGGCCTTTTAAGAATTCTGCAACAGCAGCTGCATTTTCACTGTGACGGGTAATTCGTAGAGAGAGAGTCTCAAGTCCCATTAGAAGTTGAAAAGCATTAAATGGTGACAATGTAGCACCAAGATCACGAAGTGTAACAAGCCTCACTCGTGCAGCAAAGACCATGTTACCTACCCCTTTTACATCACGAAAACCATCATTAAAGACAAAACCGTGATATGAGGGATCAGGCTCAGTGAATTGATTAAATTTACCATTATCCCAGTTAAACTTACCAGAATCAACAATAGTTCCTCCAAGTGTTGTGCCATGTCCACCGATATATTTTGTAGCAGAGTGGACAACAATATCAGCACCATAATCAATAGGACGAATAAGTCCAACGGCCGTTGTATTATCTACAACAAATGGAACTTTTGCCGCATGTGAGATCTTTGCAATCTTTTCAAAGTCAGGAACATCTAATTTTGGATTACCAAGTGACTCGGCATAGACAGCACGGGTTTTATCAGTAATTGCATCATCAAATGCCTGCGGATTCTGTGAATCTACAAAAATAACTTTTCTGCCAAGGTTTTCAAAGGTATACCTGAGAAGTGAATGTGTCCCACCATAAAGATTATCTGCAGCGACAATCTCATCCCCCGGAGATGTCAGCGTTAACAGTGCAAGTGATATTGCAGCAAGTCCTGATGCAGTAGCAACACCTGCAGTTCCTCCTTCTATTGCAGCAACCCTCTTCTCAAGAACATCAGTTGTAGGATTCATGAGTCTTGTATAGATATTTCCAGACTCTTTAAGCCCAAAAAGTGCTGCTGCATGATCTGCATCCTTAAATGAATAACTTGTTGTCTGATAGATAGGAACCGCAAGAGCGCCTGTTGTCGGGTCTGGTTCCTGCCCTGCATGAAGGGCTATAGTTGAGAGATTTATATCTGAGTCCATCTGTACACCTGTTCACAATTGTGATAATTCATATGTAGGTAATATTTAATAGGAGTTTTGATTATTTGATAATACAACATTTTCAGAAAGTTCTTTACTATACCGATTGATAGTGTAGATTATTAAATCCCTCCTCTCATGACCTGATATGTTAATAAATACAGCCTTTGCACAATGCCGGATGGAATATGACGACGCCGGAAATCCATCAGATATAAAGATAATTACAGCCAACCGGTTGTTTAAGAAATTCCCCGGACTATCGGAATCAGTTGGCAAGAATATTTCAACCCTTTTATCGAAATATCCTGAAGAGGTTGAATATATACTAAAAAAATGTAACAAAGTCTTCACCGGTGGGGTTATTGAAACATTTGAATTATATTCTGACGAATACGCCCGATGGTTTTACATCCTGGCCATCGCAAATGAAGAATCGGATTTTTTAATTCAGATTGATGATATTACCGAATGGAAACAAGAAACTATCGCATTAAATAATCTAACACTTCAATACAAAAAAGTATTTGAACAGCTCCCTACAGGTATTGCAAGAATAAGACCAAAATATAAAGATGAAGAGCCGGTTGATTTCTCATTTGTCTATGTAAATTCTGCATATGAAAAATTAATTGGAGTCGTTGATATTACGGGGAAGACCTTTTCTGAAGTTTATGCTCATTATCCAAACTTTCTTCAGACAAGACTTGATAGATGTCTTAAGGCATATAAGGATAAAAACACTGATTCACATGATCTTTACTCACCGATTACAAAAAAATGGGTGCACTGGTTCATTTCAGGATCAGAAACAAAAGATATTTTTATTATTTTAGAAGATATCACCGTTCAGAAAAAAGCAGAACTTGTGTTTATAAAATCTGAGAATGAATACAGAAAACTGTTTAATCAGTTAGAATATGGCATTGCAAAGGTAAGTCTGCTTTTGGATGATGATGAAAAAATCACAGATCTGCAGTTTATTTCTGTAAACCCTGCGTTTGAAGAGATAATGGGTTATAATATCAGTAAGGAGAGAACTTTTATTCAAACCCTTGATGGAAATCAGGAAGTTGCAGATGGATCTTTAAAGATTGTCGAGAAAGTAAAGGATACAGGTATCCCTGAAACTTTTGATACTTTTTGGAAGCATTCGAAGAAGTGGATTCATGTAAACATCAGCAAATCTGATGAAAATGAATTAGTATTTATTGTAGAAAAGATTCCACAAAAGGAATAATTTTGACGGTTAACAAGTAACCAATTGGTTACTCCTCCTCTTTTACGAATTGCGGTTCAATAATATCTCATGTCTATGGAATCAGAAGCAGTAAAGACTGTTGCCGGGTTAGTTGCACTTTCAGCACGAACTGCACCAAAAGCTATGGGTGTGGATTCAATAGTTGTGAAAATCGTCATCGGAAAAGAGCAGGATGAACTCTCCAAAAAGATGGAAGAGATAGGAACGGCACGAAATCTTGATTATTTTATAGTAAATGGTGCTCAGGTTAAAGAAAGCGATGCAACGGTTCTTATCGGAGTTACCGGGCAAAAGGTGATGGGTGGAAATTGCGGCGGATGTGGATTTTCAACTTGTGCTGAAATGGCAAAGGCATATCGGAAAGATACTAATTCAGATTCAGATTATCCAGGTCCAAACTGTGTGCTAAAAGTAACAGATCTTGGAGTTGCTGTAGGATCTGCGGTCAAAACCGCTGCTATGCATAATGTTGATAACCGTGTGATGTATACCGCAGGGGTTGCTGCAATACAGATAGGTCTTCTTGAAGGATGTAGTGTTGCCTATGGGATACCATTGAAAGCACTTGGTGTTGACATCTACTTTAATGCTGCAATGAGACATTAATATCTCTCGCCAGGATCCATCTTTTTAAAATTTTCAGGAATGAACTCCGGATAATTAGTTATTGACCAGTCACAGAGCATATTTAAAATTGGGAGTAGGGAAAGCCCTGCATCTGTCAGATTATACTCAACACGTTCTTGAATATCAATATATCGATGTTTTATTATCAGCCGATCTTCTTCAAGTTGTTTTAACTGATTTGATAGCACTCGTGAACTTACTTTTGGAAGTGCCTTTTTTATTTCATGATAGCGTTTTGTTTCAGGCCCTATATACCAGATGATTAACGCCTTCCATTTTCCACCCATGAAATCAAATGCAGCTTCAACAGGGCATTGATATGGGCAATTCTTCATTTCAGTCTTTATTTCATTCATCATAATAATCAGTCAAATATTTGATAACCCATATTACTTAATGAATTAGATTAATTAAATAACTGAATATTATACTATATGAAATTTTCCAGTTAATTAAATTTAAAAAAGAAAAAAAGGTTACTGATCGAGTACTACAACATATACAACTTTTGTAACATCTGTTACACCATTATCATTCTTACAGGTAAGCGAGACTGTATACATTCCAGGTGTTGTGTATTCATGCTTAGTAACTTCAGAGAATGGGACTTCTTCAATAAGGTTTGAACCATCTCCAAATTCCCAGTACCTGCTTGTAACATCAGACTGTGCTGGTGTTGTGTCAACAAATTCAATTGAAAGTGGTGGTTTTCCTACTGGGAAAGTCTCTCCATTCGCACTCTTAAAGTCCACTTTGCGGGGTATTTCTTTGTCAACTACTGTAAAGGTTCCTGATACTGATTTTGTGATTCCTTCCCAGTTGGTTGCATTCATTATTACAAGGTAATCCCCAATTCTTGAGTAGGTATGCTCAACAGAATCCTTTGTGGTAGTTACTGGAAGAGTTCCATCTCCAAAGTCCCACATCCACTGAACTGCTTCACCCTTTGATGTATCAAAGAAGTAAATTGATGAGTTTACACTTCCCCATCCGGATGGAATAGAATCAAAGGATGGTGTAAATCCCTTAACCTTTACTGCAGCAGGAATTGTCTTTGTGTCACTTCCAAACTGGTTTGTAACGTTCAGTGAGACATTAAAGAATCCAGATTCTGTGTATACATGTGAAGCTGTAATACCTTCTCCTGTGTAACCATCACCAAAGTCCCAGGCATAACTGATGATATTTTCACCAGATCCTGAACTTGAGAAGGCAACAGGCTGTCCTATCGATGCAACTTCAGGAGTTACAATGAAGTTTGCAACCGGCACCTTGTTACTTATCAGATTTATCTCCTTTTTGACAGTATCTGTAACTCCATATACTGAATCTGAAACTTTGAGCGTTACATTATACTTTCCAAACGCACTAAACTGATGGGAGGGATTCTGTTCATTACTTGTACTTTTATCACCAAAGTCCCATAGCCAGGTGTCAGCAGTTTCAGGTGAGGTTAAGTCTGTAAAGTTTACAGTCTTGAGGTCATCAACAGGGTAGGTTCCGGATGGCTTAAAGTCAGCCTTTATCGGACCTACAACTGTAATTGAAGTATCAGCAAATCCTTTTGCTCCAAAGGTCTTGTTTTCGACATTCAGGATTACATGACAGACATCTGCATAATTGAAGGTATAGGAAACATTAGGTTTGTTTTCTGTTCCAACAACTCCTGCAAAGTTCCAGTTCCAGGTATCTACTTTTGGTCCTGCTTCCTGTGTTGCATTGAAATTTACAGACAATGGTACTGATCCACTCTGTTTATCGGGAGTAATTTTTAGTGCAATGTTTGGATATAGGGTAATACTTGTGTTTGTAGAATTGCTCTTCCCTGTCTCTGAATTATAGGTTGTCAGGTTTACAAGGTAAGAGCCAGACTCTGAGTATGACTGCACGGCAGTTTTACTACTGTTGTATCCGATTGGTTTCCCGTTCTTGTCGTAGAATGTCCAGAGCCATCTGTCAGGAGTATCTGTCGAGAGGTCTGTAAAGGTTACATCATATGGGAAAGCCCCATATTTTGGTGAATAGTCAAATGCTGATTCAAGTTCTTCAGTTACAGTTACTTTTGCCTGGAAAGTCCATGAATCGCAGACTGTTGTAACTTTCAATGTTACAGGGTAAGTTCCAGCCTTATAGAATTTTGCAGAGGTGTTCTGATCAAATGAAATTTCAGGATCCACATCTGGTGCCTTGCCAAAGTTCCATTCATAGCGTGGACTTTTGCCTTCTACATTCATGACGGTTGCATTAAACTTGAATACAACAGGCTCACCGCCACGCTTTATTACCTGACTACCTGATGGATTGGTGCTAATATCAGCATAGAGACCATAAAAGTCGATGTCTTCTTTTAAGGATGCTGACAGATCATATGTAGTATTCTGTATCGTCATGTTGACGGTGTAGTTCCCAGGCTTTTCATACATATGAGTGATCTTTGAGTTTGTAGTCTCTTTGGGTGTTGTTTTATCACCAAAGTCCCAGATCCACTTATCAATGCTCATTCCAGATGAATTATCTGAAAATGTTGCATTTACTTTGTAAGTCGGGCAATCATCAGTCTTAACATCAAAATCTGGATTAATACCACTGTTTACATTAATTGTCTGCTGTTTTGTGTCAGTTGAATTCAAAGTTATATTAGTTCCAGTCAGTTTTACAGTGTATATACCCATATTGTCATAGGTATGACTGACATTTTGTGCAGATGAGGTCTGTCCATCTCCAAAATTCCAACTCCAGACATCTACATCAGCTCCATTTGAGGTTCCATTAAAGATTACAGCAAGTGGATTTAAACCTTTTATAGGGTCTGCTTTTAAGCCAATTGATACAGGAGATCCAAGATTTATATATTTTGAGATGGTATTTGAAGAATCAGCAGTCGTTGTCAAATTAACCAGATATTTTCCAGGTTCAGAATATATCCATTCAGGATCTTTTACTTTGCTAATGCCACTAATACTTCCATATTTATCATAGAATTCCCAGTACCATGCTCTTGGGGAATCTGTTGAGAGATCAGTAAATTTTACAGTTAAAGGAAATGATCCAGTACTTGGAGCATATGTAAAGTTTGATTGCAGATTTTCAACAATTGAAATTTGCTTGGTCATTGTGCTATTACCAATGCCAGGATTTGTAACCATTAAACTAACATTATATTCTCCTTTTTCATAGAATTCTACAACCTGAGAGGTGTTTGAACTTGAAAAAGGAGGTTTAACATTTGCTCCATTTGCATCAAAGTCCCATAAGAACTTTGTATTTTCATTGACACCAGCAGATGTATTTGTAAATGTAATAATAGCTGGAAGTCCGCCACGGTTTATGGAAACATTCACTGCCGATGCAGTGAAGTTTGCATATAGACCATCTATTGCAACATCCTGTTCAGATATTGCATTAATTCCATAAGTGGTATTGAATGCAGTCATATTTACACTGAATTTACCCGGTTTATTAAAGGTATGAGTGTATGTATTAGTGGTAATATTATCCGCTACATCAATACCATCGATTGTAAAGGTTCGTTTATCAACATTACTCCCTGATGATGTGTCAGTAAATTTTACTTTAATTGGGAAAACATCCGGGGCAATTTGATTATATGTAAAGTTTGGTGTAATTGGATCATAGACGATAAAGGAATGATTTACTATAGCCTCACCATATTTATCAGATACATTAAGTGAGATGTTATATCTGCCAGGAACTGAAAAACCGATTCCAGGTGTTGGCAAATTTTTGTATGAGGTTCCATTATTCAAATTAAATGTATAATTGTAATCAGTTCCTGCTGTCGAACCGGCACAACTCTCAACATTATTAGTGAATTGAACATAGGTACCTGTAGCGAAAGCTCTATTAACAGCATCTACTGAAGAGGTGAATGATACATTTGGTGATCCATTATAGGATACATCAAGAGTCAATTCAGAACTTTTAGGATGGAATGAACTTTCATTAGTGGCATAAGCCTTTACTTGATAATTTATATTACAACCATCTGGACAATTATCTGAATATCTATGTGTTGTGGTATTCACAATTGTCTGATCACTTGTCCCATCACCAAAATTCCAGAAATAATGATCTGCTTTTGCACTACCAGTTTTTGGAATGTAAGTATATGTTACATTATTATTATATGGAGTAGTCTTATCAATACGAAGTCCCACTAAAGTCTGGTTAACAGTTATTGACATATTACCATAATCAATTGGATTATTTATATCTGAATTATTATATCCTGTACAGGACACATTATAAATGCCAGTTTTGGTAAATGGATATATTAATGTCTTCATATTAGGACTATCTGATCCATTCCAGACAATTCCATTTGCAAGATTTCTAATTGTCCAATAACTTTTGTCTGAAGTTGTTCCAGCTGTTGTATTAAAACCAGTTGCAGTAAAATTGACAATTACACTTGCGTTGGTTGAGATATCAGGATTTGTCAGATTGGGTGTAACACTTAAAGTATCAGCACTTACAGCCCCAATTCCGACATACAGGAATAAACAGCATATCAATACTGTGAATAATTTATAACTCCACTTCATGGAAAACCTCACTCCCCATCATCGAGGCACAAATATTTGCTTCGATCTTGAATGATAAAGATCATATTTACCCCATAATATAAAAATTATTATATTTGATTTTTTATATACTCACAGCGATTGTGCCAGGAATTATTCACATTAAATAATGAAATAAATGATACCATCTAATCCCAATATTTCTAAAGAACATATAACATCTCAACGATACACGATATTATTAAAAAACGCTTCTTTTTTTTAGAATTTTTCTTTAGGATCGATAAACCGGTCTGTAATATTTGGAAGATACAAACAAGAGCACCAAAACAATACATCAAAAACAATTGAATCACAGTTACATTTTCCATGACGCAGAAAATAAAGAAGATCAATAACTAAACAGAATGAGATCCGGCACAGATCTTTCAATACTATTATGTCGTCCAAATGATGATAATCCATAAATATTTCAAATTTTCAAATATGGACCGGTGATAAATGTTGAAACATAGATTCACATTTTTGGGCATTATCAATTGATAAAATAGAGTCAAACAGTAATATATTTGATAATATATCTAATCTATAGAGAAGATATCACCATACAATCTATAACCACTCTTATATTATATAGACTATTTTTATAAACACACCATATATATACATATATATCTTCAAAGAACAATGAAAACAAAATTAGGAATGCTATTGATATTAATCATATCAATAATAACTATTCCAGTGGCAGGTATTATAACAGAGACATCTGATAATGCCCCGCAATTTGCAGAAGAACGAATATTAGTAAAATTTTCTGATGATTACCTTGAAGAAGTAGCAAATGCAAATTCGGCCTTTGGAACATCGGTCATCACAGACTATTCAACCCTTGGAATGACAGGGCTTGAACTTGTCTCACTGCATGATGAATTATCAGTTGAAGATGCAATATCTCAATATGAACAAATACCTGGATGTGAATATGCAGAACCGGATTATGTCCGCCGGATTCTAAAAACACCAAAAGACCCTGAATTTTGCAGGCAATGGGGGTCATATAACACAGGACAGGCATTTAAACCTAATATAAGTGGAATTGCAGGAGCAGACATAAAATCTGTAGATGCATGGGATAAAATCAACGGAAGTAATGTAATAGTAGCCGTAGTAGACACAGAAATTGATTATCTTCATCCTGACCTGACTGCAAATATGTGGACAAATCCTGAAACAGGCAACCATGGCTTTGATACTATCATTAACAAAGAAGATCCAATGGATCTAAACTCTCACGGAACTCATTGTGCAGGAATAATAAGAGCAGTTGCAAATAATGACATTGGAGGAACGGGTGTTAACTGGAATGCAAATATCATGGGAATAAGATCATCAAACAGTTATGACAATGGTTATGTATCAGATGAAATTGAGTGAGTACTATGGGTACAAAATCATGGAGCAAAAATACTTTCTTGTTCTTTTGAATCCTCAAAACCAATTAAGGCTGAATATGACATTATGAAAAATTCTCCGGCACTTTTTATTGCATCTGCCGGAAATTCTGCGACAGATCTTGAATTAAATCCTTCAAGTTTCCCGGCTGCATATGACCTTGATAATACCATAACTGTTACAGCCACAGATCCTAATGATGGACTTGCATATTTTTCAAATTATGGAAATATTTCAGTAGATCTTAGAGCTCCAGGCGAAAAAAATTTACTCAACGGTGCATAATTTGTACACCCCTAATCCAGTCTGGCATGATCCATTCAATTCCTTTGAAAACTGGACAACTACAGGGAACTGGCAACTTGATACAGATTATTACAATTCGCCACCATCAAGTGCATTTGGAATAATTGATACTTCAAAAGATCCGGCGGTTACAAACTTCAACCTATCATTAAAATATCCAATTGATATCAGTTCTCTCTCT
Source organism: uncultured Methanospirillum sp. (assembly GCA_964434005.1). Lineage (GTDB taxonomy): Archaea > Halobacteriota > Methanomicrobia > Methanomicrobiales > Methanospirillaceae > Methanospirillum. The sequence goes on along the minus strand of CAYSSW010000011.1, from coordinate 2,844 downwards.
AATCCATATATTATCTATCAAACAGATCAATTAGGTAGTGACTTTAAACTGAAACTTCAACTTTCAAATGATGGTATATCCTATGAAAATGTAGAGATGAATAAAAATCAGGATGAGTCACCATTTAATCAAAAAGAATGCAAAGTCCTGGCAGATATGTCTGGAGGAGTTCTTTACTTAAAATGTGTCGTAAATGGAACAGATTCTAAGCTCCACATTGATGACATAATGGTATCTGATGGTATTGGAGAACTAACTGATATTAACTGGAATTACTACACTGAAATTCAATGGCTTGTCCGATGGTTAGTGGAGCAGCAGCAATCCTAATGGAATACGCCCCGGACGCATTAAGAGAGAAGATTAAAGCAATACTACTCTCAAGTGTTGATAAGATTCCTTCATTATATGACAAAACCGTATCCGGGGGAAGAATGAACCTGACAGCAGCTCTCCTTGCTCTTGAGAAGAAAGAGGATTTTGATGTGAACTTTACAGCTGAAAATGTCATCGGGACCCCACCGCTAAAAGTTCAATTTATCGATACAACTACTGGTTTTCCCACAAATTGGAGATGGAACTTTGGAGATGGAACATATTCAGATACTCAAAATCCGACTCATGTTTATACAGGGATAGGAAGATATACCGTAACCCTAAAAGCACAAAACGAAGAGAATCAGGTTGCTATCCGAAAAATTGTATATGTTAATACCGTAAGACATAAATTAGATAGATAGATTTCAAATAGAAGAGATTGAGATTCTGATTGAATCAATAACCCGCATTTTTGAAAAATTTCAGAAAAGTTATATCTCTTCTTTAACAGAGTTTTTCTACAGTCAAAACGTCAAACGTTTCAATCTCTTTATCTTCTGAACTAAAATAATTCCAATCAGATATATTTCTTCCTGTCGACTTTGAATTTCCAGGCATAATCCGTCTCTTTTATCTGTATTAATGGATCTTTTCCTGTGCTATCAATCTTAAATTTTAAGATCCAAACTGTAGTACCTGTAGTAATTGTTACAAAACAAAAAAAGAAATCACTCGTCTAACGCAGCGATAGCAGCAGATACAATCCGTCCAAGTTGTTCAACAGACCATAATTCAGTATCTAAAACCATATGATATGGCTCAAGCGAACTATAATCAATATCATAGTACTGCTTATATCGCACAGATTCACTGGCTTCACGGGCTTTAGTCTCGCTTAACGCAGAACTCACATTACCATAACTATCCCTGTCAAGAATCCTCCTGACTCTACATTCAGGAGAGGCCTTTAGCCAGATACGTAAATCAGCTTCAGGAATCATCCAACCAGATAAACGCCCTTCCACAAGAATATTTTCTTTAGAAAGAGCAATCTCCCGTTGACGTTCATCAATAGACTTATCTACAGTTGGATCCTTCTCACAAAATGCCCCAAACTCAGCAAGAGAAAGATTACGCTCCTTTGCCATCTCACGAAACACCTCGCCGGCAGAGATAACCTCCATCTTAAGTTCAGACGCAATATGATATGTAAGAGAAGTAGTCCCACTTCCAGGGAGACCACTGATAGTAATTCTCAATTAAAGACCCCCAATATCAAGAGCCTTTCTGATAATCTGTGAAAGCGTAATTGAACAGAGCATATACCAGATCATCCATGCAGGAGCAGGCCCAAGGATCATATCTGTAAGTTGCACAGTCCCTGCAAAAGGCATAGATATAACAGCAGTATAATGGTTAAGCCGATAAATAAGCCAGAAAAAGATAGGGAGTGTTATAACCATAATATATCCCATGGGCTTAAATTGAGCCTGACTCATCTCCATTTGATCCTGCATTAAGACATTTCGACGAACTTCAAGTTTCTTAATTCTCTTTTCATCCTTTGCAAGCATAGCCTCCCGATACTCTTTCTGGAATTCCTTCATAACCTCCTGTGTTTCCTTCATCTTCTTATAATCAATCATATATTTTTGAAGAATCGAAGAATAAAAACCGGTACATGCCGATAGCAACAGAATCACTATATAAAATGGAATCGCGAAAGAATCTAATAGAGGTCCAAGAATATGATCAAGTCCGGTCCCGATAGTATTGCGAATTACCTCAATACTTGCAACCATCAGAAGACCCATGGCAAGAATCATGGGCATCATACTGCTGCCCATGCTGGATGAAGAAGAAGATGCCACTAAAAATCACCGAAGGATCGATAACATCTCATCTACTGCCTTTTCAAGCAGGAAATCAGCATTGGTGATGTATTTAATAGTACATCCTGTGATTGTAGCATATGAAGCTGCAACTGCACGATTGAAATTTTGATGATCAGCAATCTCTTTTGAACCTTCAATATCTCTCACACGGGAAAGATCACTTAAACGGCGTTTTAGGATCTGATCATTATCAGTTTCAACAAGAATGATAATATCAGGGTTTAACTCACGGAGCACCCATTCTGGAAGTCCGGCAAGAAATCCGGATGTAGTCTTCACCGATGCATGAGTATCAATGATGACATTACCTTCAATCTTTGCTATTGCCTGTGCAGCAAGTCTTTGCAGACGCTTTTGTGTATCTTTATCAAGCTTGCGCATCTCATCCCTATCTGCAACAAGCCCTTCCTTCTTTGCTACTTCAAACATGAATGAGCCGAAGTTAATGTTCTGATAAGGAACCTTTTCAGCCTCAAGTTTTGACACCGTTTCATTAATGACAGAAGTCTTGCCGACTCCTGGCACCCCTGTAATAATTACCTTCTTGCCTGACATAAGATATCTTTGTTTACTCTTTACCAAAGAATGTTCTCATGAATGGATACATTTCCATGATCTGTTCATTGGCTAT
>CAYSSW010000010.1:0-44542 GCA_964434005.1 uncultured Methanospirillum sp. | reverse complement strand
TTTTATACTTAGAAAGATGTTTTTGCACACTACGTCAGTATCCAGAATCTGTGAAGAGCTTGTGCTATGGAGTTCTTCTTTAGTTAATTTTGTCAACTTGGATGAAGTATACTGTTCAACAAGTTCAATCATGCCTCAGAAGAAAAATTCTGATGTTGCAGAAATATTAAGATCACGCTGTGGAACTCTTCTTGGTAGATTTGTCTCGGCAGTAACGATTATGAAAGGACTTCCGATGGCCTATAATCGTGATATGCAGGATCTTAATCCACATCTATGGGAATCGATAAAAAACATCAGGAGGGATATTGATCTTCTCCGGGGAATGCTTGTAACTGCAAATTTCAATGCTCAAAGAATGCAGGAAGAAGCAGGAAAAGGATTTTCAACGGCAACAGAACTTGCAGACATGCTTGTAAGAAATTATGGAATACCTTTTAGGACTGCACATAACATTGTTGGCAGGGCTGTTAGAAGTGAATCACTGACACTAAAAACACTTGATGCTGCCTCTCTTGAAGTTATGGGAAAAGATCTTTCTGGTCTTGGAGTAACCGAAAAGGCAATAGAAGAGGCATTATCTGTAAATAACAGTTTATCTGTTAGAAATCATCCTGGTGGGCCTGCAAAATCCGCAATAATTGAAGCCGTTTCAGAGCGTAGAAAGCTCCTGGAAGAGGATAATGCTCATCAATCGTTTATAACTGAAAGTATTAATGAAGCGATAAAAACACTATTAAAGGATGCCAAAGTAATCGCAGAAACGAAGGATCTTTAAATATGAGTCAGATAGAATCAGGTGACCTTGTAAGTTGCAGTATTGAAAACTGCACATGTGAGGGCACATATATCACAAGCAGGGATGGATTTGCAATCATCAAAATGTCATCAGGCTATAATATTGCAGCACCGGAAAAATCCCTTAAACTAGTAGAGAAGATTACTCTTCCAGAACCAGGTGTAGCAGAGATAGTACAGGATAAAACCCTTCCTGTGGTCTCAATTATCTCAACAGGTGGAACTATTGCAAGTAAAATTGATTATAGGACCGGGGCTGTTACAAGTCAGTTTAGAGCAGAAGATATCCTTGAGGCAATTCCCGGACTGTCAAAGATTGCACAGTTTAGAACTGTTCAACTATGTAATATCCTCTCCGAAAATATGACACCTGAAATATGGCAAAAACTTTCACATGCAATATATGATGAGATAAAAGCCGGCGCGAAAGGTATCATTGTAACCCATGGAACAGATACAATGGCTTACAGCGCGGCCGCGGTGAGTTTCATGGTAAGAACCCCTGTCCCTGTAATATTTGTCGGTTCTCAAAGATCAGCAGATCGTCCAAGTAGTGATAATGTGATAAATGGTCTTTGTGCTGCTGCAACTGCAATTTCAGATTTAGGTGAAGTTTCAGTTGTTATGCATGATGGAACAAGCGATGACCTCTGTGCAATTCACCGTGGAACAAGAGTTCGGAAGATGCATACTTCAAGGCGTGATGCATTTCAAAGTCCTGAAAGTGAATCTCTTGGAAAAATAGAATATCCTTCATTAAAGGTTACTCTCTCTGAAAAGGCAATAAAAAGAGATAGCAGAAAGCTTGAACTTTTTGATAAACTTTCAGATAAATGTGGTCTGTTATGGTATTATCCTGGTATGGATCCTGCATTTTTAAAGGCATACAAAGGTTATAGAGGGCTTGTAATTGCAGGAACAGGGCTTGGACACACTGGAACAGATTTAATTTCCCAATTACACGCTTATAGTGATGATGGTATGCTTATCGTCATGACTTCGCAGTGTCTTCATGGAAGGGTCTGTGACCGAGTATATGATACTGGAAGAGATCTTATTGCAGCCGGAATTATTGAAGGTGAAAATCTTCTACCTGAAGTTGCACTTGTAAAACTCATGTGGGTTCTTGGCCAGACAGATTCAAGGGAAGAAGCAATACGGTTAATGAGAACTTCAATTGCCGGGGAGCAGACTGCGAGGTCATATAATGACTAATTCACTGAATAGCACAATAACCGATCTTGATTATGAAAAACTTGGGCTTCTTGCAGGTATTGAGATTCATCAGCAGTTAAATACAAAAGAAAAACTTTTCTGCCATTGTCCGACTGTAGCACGGGAATTTGAGGAGACTAATGGTGAGTTTTATCGGTATCTCCGTGCCACAAAGAGCGAACTTGGAAAGGTGGATCAGGCGGCTGCCGAAGAAATGATGCAGATGAGAAGGTTTCGCTATCTAACCTATGATACTACTTGTCTTATTGAAAATGATGAAGAACCTCCATCTCCATTAAATCCGGAAGCACTGGATATTGTTCTCACAATTGCCAAAATTTGCGGCATGACATATGTGCCTGAAATCTGTACTATGAGAAAACTTGTAATTGATGGATCAAATACATCAGGTTTTCAGCGGACTGCACTTGTTGCAATGAATGGATACATTCCTTCTGGTGCTTTTATTGAAACAGTCTGTGTTGAGGAAGAGGCAGCGCAGAGAGTAGAAGACACTGTTTTCTCACTTGACAGGCTTGGAATACCTCTTATAGAGATAACAACAGGCCCTTGCCTTTTGACTCCTGAAAGTGTCCAGGAAACTGCGGCTGAAATTGGTATGATTCTTCGTTCAACGGGAAAGGTTAAGCGTGGAATTGGAACAATCCGGCAGGATATCAACATCTCAATTCGTGAAGGAACAAGGGTTGAAATTAAAGGTGTTCAGGAACTTGACTTAATTTCGGAAGTTGTCAGACGTGAAGCGATGCGGCAGGTAAATCTCCTTGAGATTAAAGCCGAATTAATTGCACGAAATGCTTCTGTTGAAGAAGAAGAGTTGGATGTTACTGATCTTTTTGCAGAGAGTGGAAGTAAGATTCTAAAGAAAGCAAAGATGATTCTTGCTATTCGGCTAAATAGATTTGCCGGACTTGTCGGAAGAGAGATTCAGCCTGGGCGCCGGCTTGGAAGTGAGATGTCAGATTATGCCAAGAAGTGCGGTGTTGGTGGATTATTTCATACTGATGAGCTTCCTGCATATGGTGTAACTGAAGAGGAAGTGGCAAAACTAAAAGCATTCTGTAATGCAGGGCCGGATGATTGTGTAATTATAGTCGCAGATACTCCAGAAAAATGTCATTGTGCCATTAAGCAGATAATACGCCGTGCAACACTTGCAATGAAAGAGATTCCAAAGGAAACCCGAAAGATGCTTGAAGGAGGATCATCTGCCTATATGCGCCCACTTCCTGGGTCTGCAAGAATGTATCCGGAAACAGATGTACTCCCGGTTAGAATAGAGCGTAGCCACTTTGATTCATTAGTAACTCCTGAATTTATCAATGATCGGATTGACAGGTATTGTAAAGATTATTCTCTTGATAGAGAAGTCGCCCGCCAGCTAGCATACTCTGAAAGAGGCCATGCTTTTGAAGAAGCGGTAATTGCCGGGATAAAACCTGGTCTTGCTGAACGCGCCTTTAATTCAACTCTTCGTGAAATCAGTAGAGAGGGAGTATCTGTTTCAGCTATCAGTGATGAGATGATAATGGAATTTTTGAAGGTTATTGAGAGAGGAGATGCAGCAAAAGAAGCATTGCCGGCTGTCCTTATTGAACTTTCAAAGGGCAAGGATTTGAAGAGCGCTCTTAGCACTCTTGCTCCTGTTATATCTGCATCCGACCTTGAGGCAATTGTTAACAGAATTGTAAATGAACGTGTTGATTTCATAAAATCAAAAGGTATGTCAGCAATTGGCCCATTAATGGGACCTGTGATGAATGAAGTCAGAGGATCAGTCGATGGAAAAATTGTCAGTCAGGCATTAACTGCAGCTGTCAAAAAATTATTGTAGATAACAATTGTTGGATAACCTTTAACTAAACAGAGTGATGATTAGTATAAGCATTTCACAGGTGTAATATCATGGGCAAGACAGGCACTATTGAGTGGAATCAGGTCAAAGGATCAAAAGGACAGATCCGGCTTGTTCCAAGAAAAGAAGCAACAGCAAAGACTCCTGGACCAAATCAGAGATTTAAATCCCAGTCAACAATACGCAAGATTGAACGCAGTTCATCACGCGGCGGTCGTGACGCAGGTCGTGGAGGAGCACGCGGTGGAAGAAGAGGAGCACGAGGTGGAAGACCAGGACAAACAGTTCCTCTTAGGACACTGGCACCAAGACGAAGAATCACCCGTGCCAAAACATCTGTGCTTGGAACTAAGAAGGGCTCCAAATAATCCTATAACTTTTTTTGTAAAACTGGCAGATGCATATTAACGAACTAATTATTGCATCAGGTAAAACAGTATAACCAGTAAGGATCTCAGAATAACTGAAATGTTTGAATAACTAAAAACCTGAATATCTGTAGATATCAGGTGGAAATGAATGGATTTATTGGAATTATCAAGATTTTTAAACGGCCGCGTCTCTGTCAGGCAGTATGAAGACCGGCCGGTGCCTGATTCTCTTGTTGATGAGATTATTAAGGTTGTGCGCACGGCACCCTCGGCAGGAAATCTTGAATCATGGGATGTAGTTGTTGTGACAGATGAAGGACAACGGGAGATGCTTTCAGATGTTGCCCTGTCACAGATTCATGTAAGGCAGGCACCTGTGGTTCTTGTTGTGGTTGCAAATTATGTAAGATCAATGTCAAGATATCAGGAACGGGGAATTTTATATGCTCTTGAAGATGCCACAATTGCAGGAACATATCTTATGCTTGCCGCTTATGCATCAGGCCTTGGAAGTTGTTGGACAGGGGCATTTGATGATGAGGCGGTAAGAGATGTTCTCTCACTTCCGCTGCATATCAGACCTGTAACACTGCTGACTATTGGCTATACCAAAGAGGCACAGGCAGGCCCGGAGAGGATGCCCCTTTCAAATCACGTGCATTACGATTATTGGAATCCTGATTGAATATTTAGGAGATATTATGGGAAATTATCTTGTACAACTTGAATCAGCATGGGTCATTAAGGATGTAGAAACTGTTGATGATGCTATTGGAATTGCCATTAGTGAAGCAGGAAAAAGACTTAATCCATCTGCAAAATTTGTTGAAATTGAAGCCGGAGAATTGGCTTGTCCATATTGTGAAGAAGAGCTTCCAAGCACTTTAATCATTGCAAAGACAGGTTTTGTTGGAATTCTTCTTGAGATGAAGGTTTATGATGCCGAGACAGAAGAGCATGCAAAGAGAATTGCAAGATCTGTTATTGGTAAGGCATTACATGACATTCCGCTTGAAGTAATCGGAGTGGAAACGTTTTGATTTATATTGTAGGTCATACTGCCATTGATTATATATCTACGGTCACTCATCTGCCAAAGCCAAATTCATCAACCGGTGTTACCCACCGAAAAATGTTTTTTGGTGGAGGAGCAGCAAATATTGCAGCAGGTATTGCAACTTTAGGTGAACCTGTAACTCTTATAAGTGCTGTTGGTTCTGATTTTGATGGAAGTGAATATGATAGATATTTTGACCGAATTGGAGTAAATAAGCAGTTTTATAAACGTGAGGGAAATACCGCTACTGCTTTTATGTTTACAGATCCTGAGGATAATCAGGTAACTTTTTTTGAATGGGGTGCATCAGTTGCTTTTGCAGATGAAGAGGCCCCTGCATTGCCGTTTGTTCATATGGCAACTGCAAATCCTGACTATAATGTTCAGATTGCAGAGAAAGCTGCTTTTTCTTCGTTTGATCCAGGCCAGGATGTCCACCTTTATACAAAAGACCATCTGAATAGAATGTTCAATTCCATAAATATTCTTATTGCAAATAATTATGAGTATGAGACCATATGCAAAACACTTGGATGCACTCGGAAAGAACTTGTAAACCGGCCTGATATGGCAATAGAAACTCTTGGTAAAAAGGGTTGTATCCTCTATATGGATGGAAAATCAGAAACAATTCAATCAGCACAGGTCAATAGTATTGATCCGACCGGAGCTGGGGATGGCTTTAGATCAGGTTTCCTTACCGCATATAAAAGAGGATATTCCCCTGTAGATTGTTGTAGGATTGGATGTATAACTGCTTCTTTTGTTGTAGAAGCAGTTGGGTGTCAGACTAATCTTTCTACCTTTGATATGATGGTTAAAAGATATGAGTCAGTTTATGGTAGTTTCCCTGAGAAATAAGGAAAATAAGTGTATATATTATAATAGAAGGTATTAGAAATTAGAGGTTAAATTGAAGGACGACGGTAATCATTCAGGTAAAAACTCCGGAGCCGGCCGGATGGAATCGATGTCTAAGTTCATCTTCACAGCACCTGAGTGGCCGGCTTCAATGATAATTCTCTGTATCCTTGGACTTTTTGCAGAAATATTGGGTGAGAGAATAAATTCTGTAGGCCATTTTGGTTTTTTTTGTTTTATTATTCCAGGTATTGTTGCATTTCTGTTAACAGGACCTGTCATTAAACTATTTGGAAGTCAGACTACATTAAATCGGAGTGCTCTCTTATCAGTTTCCTGTACAATATTTTCTCTTATTATCACAATGTTTGGGCTTATTGTACTCCCGGATTTAATTGATCTTTGTTTTGGTATATCTTTAGGCCTGATTTTTGGACTCAGGCTGTTGGTTCTTGCATCAATTGCAGATTACAGAATGTTTAGAATGATTATTCCGGCAATTATTCAGAGTCTTGTTGGATATGCCGGCGGAATTTTAATTTTTGCAAATTCGTTCCTGTTAATTGTTCCAATAATTCTGTTGTTTTTTGGACTTGGTTTTTCAATCCTTATTTGGCTCATTGAAAGGCCATTATACCGGGCATTTCATATTAGAGGTCTTGAATTTATCAATGCCTTTATCGCTCATCTGACTGATGGTTCAAAAAGTATGGAAAATTTCTTTAAAACAATTGGTGTTGAGGCTTTTGTTCCACAAGTAAGTATCTTTTTTAGACAACTACCTGAAAAAGGTAGTTCAAAAGATATAATCCTGACAATTCCAAATGTTCACCCAGGGCCCATGGGTGAGATTGGAGGGGGTAATCTTCCTGCAATACTTAAAGAAGAATTTTCAGAAGAGATAATGGTTACACATGGTTGTGCTACTCATGATTTTAATTTAGTTTCAGAGTCTGAAATAGATAAGATTGTTGAAGCTGTTAATGGTACAAGAGACAACCTTGTTTATTCAAAAAAAGCCGGTAAATCAGAAAGAGTTTTTTGTGGATCTGTATCAATTCTTTATCAAAAGATTGGTGATGTGCTTTTAATGGTTTCTACAAGATCTCCAGATAAGACCGAAGATTTAAATTTCTGTATTGGTCATGCAATCATGTGCGAAGGTCATAAAGTCTGTTCTCATGTTGGATTTATTGATGCACACAATAGTATTGGTAATGAGATTGATGCTATACTTCCAGGGACAAAAACAGCTTATGAATATTTCACAGCCGCTGTAAAAGCCATGGATCTTTACAAAGTTGCAGAGACATCAGGTTTTTCAGTTGGATATCATCACACAGTGCTTCCATATACCAGAGAGCAGGGTTTTGGAGATACAGGGCTTCAGACGCTTATTGTTGATGTAATGGGGCAGAAAACTGCATATGTTCTTCTTGATGGTAATAACATGGTATCAGGTTTAAGAGAAGATATCCGTCAGGAAGTTCTAAAATTCGTGGATGATGTAGAGATAATGACCACAGATACTCATGTTGTTAATACAATAAGCGGTAAAAATCCGGTCGGTATGCAGATAAATTCTGATCTTGTTATCGCTCATGTTGTTGACTGTGTAAAACAGGCACTAAATGATCTTGTTCCATCTGAAGCTGCAGGCAGCACTGCAGATTGTAATGGGGTTATTATTTTTGGCTCTGAGTCCATCGCACAATTTGCAGGAATAGTCAATACGATTCTTATATATATTGTGCCAATTAGTGGGGCGATACTTCTTCTTTCAGTAGTTCTGTCAACAATTGCATATATGGTGGTATCATAATGGATTTTTCAAGTAGTTTGAATCAATTGTCTGTTTCTGTTAAAAAGAGTGCAGACGCTCCTTTTTATTCACTGTTTCTTCGGAGTTTTCTAGCCGGTGCTTACATTGCAATGGGTGTTGCTCTTATGATTGCAGTGTCTGTTGGTGTAGGGTCTGTGCTTGGATTTGGAATTGAAAAGGTATTATCCGGATTTGCATTTCCATTAGGGCTGATTCTTGTCCTTGTCACCGGTGGAGAGTTATTCACTGGATCTGTTATGTTTTCTCCGTTTGCATTACAGGACAATTATGTAAAGGTTATCAGGTTATGGCTTATCACGTTGTGTGGAAATATTATCGGAGCCTTATTCTTTGCAGGGCTTATGACGTATGGTGTTCTTTTAACAGCCGGCCCGGATGGAACACTTTCGGCAAATGCTATGACCTCCGCGACTGTCTCTCTTGCAGTAACAAAATATTTGTATCCCGGAATTCATGGATTTATCTCATGCTTTTTAAAGGCTATTGCCTGTGGATGGCTCTTATCTCTTGCAGTACTTATCTCGTTCTGTTCAGAGGATCTTATTGGAAAAATTGCAGGTATATGGATCTGTGGTTTTACTATTGCTGCTACTGGAATGGAGCATCTGATATCAAATCTCTATATTATCCCAGCAGGGCTGTTCACTGCCGGATATTTAAGTCCTTTTGAAGTGGCAGCAATTGGGCCTGAAGTTGGATTGATTAGTTATAGTGGAATCTTTGTTAGTTTGTTGCCTGTGTTGATTGGTAATGTAATTGGAGCTTTGGTGTTTGGTTACTTATTGGTGGGGAAAGGGAAGTAATAATAGTTCAAAAAAACTGTTGGAAGTAAAGTTCATACGATAATTGTGATATTATCTTCCAATACACCTTCATCATATAACATCCTCGTACCTATGTATGTGGCAGCTCACTGGGAATGGAATTCCAATTGTTGAAATAATGGCATCTCCCCGGTCTAATGTCTGTATTTCGGTTTGCATTACCCGTAAATTCTGTTTAGCTGATGACATAATTATCTCTCTGTCCTGTTGATCAGCAAGTCCCATAACGATGAATGTATTCATTTGAGCAAGAATTTTTGGATCAATATTTTTTGGTTGTTGGGTAATAGCACAGATACCAACCCCAAACTTACGCCCTTCCATAGCAATCTCGCGAAAAATTCCTGTTTTTTCGGCCTTGATTGACAAAACCCGCTGTGCCTCTTCAATTGCAATCTGAACCTCATATGATTTTTGATTATCAGTTCGAAGAAGAGTTATCCCCTTAAAGTATCTCATAATTGCACGTGAGATTGTTGCCAGGATGAATAACTCTGCAACTTCACTTCTTCCAGGAATATCAATAAGCACTACTTTTCGTTGTAGTAGGTTATTAATTATATCCTGAATTGACGAATGTTCTTCAAAGATAAACTCTTTACCAATATCCATAAGAGTCTGGACTTCCCGCTGGATAATTCGGAGGGCAGCAGGTTCGCCGGATCGAATTCTTGATGCAATATCCTGGTGATCTCCTATATATGAGGTAATTCTAAAAGAATTTGGAAGGGATTCCACATCTTCCTTAATGAAGAAATCAAAGATATCTTTGCCAGAAAATGGTTCAAGGAGATTAATCACCTCGGCTTCTGCCCGTGAATGGTCAAAGAGAAGTGATAAATCTGAAATTGAAATATCATCATAATTAAAGATCAAAGGTTTCATTCCAAGTTTTTGCCGAATTGATTCATTCTGAATAGAATAGACCACAAGTCCTTCTTTAGCATTAGAATGATTTAATAGCCCGCGTGAAGACTTATCAGTTACAAGCCCAGTTGCATATTCTCCATGAGGATCGGTGATCAATAGTCCAAATGGTTGTGTACTAATGACTGAACCACAAAAAACCTTCATAAAGTTACTCTTGCCCATACCAGTAGTAGCAAATACACCAACATGTTGGCGGATGATAGATGATGGAAGTTTTACTGGAAGATCTGGAATTGGAGTCAGACCACTCATCATCTGTCCTACCTCAAGATCTCCCATAAATCTTGCGATAATCTCTATATCTTCAGATGAAGTGGCACGAACAGGTGAATTAATCGTAGGAATAATTCGTGGTCTTCGAAAGATATTGTCTTTTCCGGCAAAACCTATCGGATAAGCAGTAATCTCTATTTCATTATTATTGTGTGTGATATTATGAACCCTGCAAAAAAAACGGATCTCTTTTCTTTCATCGACTACCACCATCAAATCTCCAATTGCCGTATCATTTTCGGCAGGTGCTGCCCATGTAAACTCAGTCACAGTTGTTCCTTTAAGTCTGAAAAAGTTCTCCATCCCATTCACCGGTTATAATATTATGAATAATTGTCTTCCATATAAAAGAGATCTTCCTTAAACATTAAAACCCCAATTCTATGTATGTCTCAACGTGCAGTTGATGCAATATTTCAGGGGTTATACTTTCTGACTGATTTAAGAGTGATTATGCGTGAAAGTGCCCCACTTCACAATTTAACCGAAGATCAGAAGAAGATAGCAGAAAAAAGCCTGACTCAACTTGAAAAGCAGATTGCTATACTAAAGGAGGAATTACAGTGATTTGCAGTGAAGGAATCGATACAAGGCAGATAGAAGAACTTTTTATTAATCTTGATCCAATTCAGGCCGGAGGGCGACTTACCGGAGATGCAATGAAAGCAGTTCTTGCCTATGGGGATGGATATTCAGTATGTGATAATTGTAAAAGACCTTTTAGACTTGACTGTATTAATAAACCACCACTTGCAAAATTCCATCAGGATCTTGCAGAGTTCCTGCATATGGATGTGGCACGATTAGTGCCTGGAGCCAGGAGAGGATTTCAGGCAGTAGCTGATACGATAGTTGAAAAAAATTCTCCTGTCCTTCTTACTGCATATTCACATTATACTGAGTTCCTATCAGTTGAACATGCGGGTGGCATTCCATATGAAGTTCCGGCAAATGAAAAGAGGATAATAACACCTGACAATGTGGCAGAAAAGATAGAGGCAGTAACACGTGATACCGGAAAAGCTCCAGCACTAATCTTTGTTGAACAGGTGGATTATCAGTTTGGCAATATCCATCCGGTTGCAGAGATTGCAAAGGTTGCGCACAGTTATGATATCCCTGTTCTCTGTAATGGTGCATATACCGTAGGCATTATGGATGTTAATGGTGCGTCGATGGGAGTAGACTTTCTTGTAGGCTCCGGGCACAAAAGCATGGCTGCTCCTGCTCCTTCCGGAGTGCTTGCAACAACAAACGAGTGGAAAGATAAACTTTTCAGAACCACAACTTCGACAGGAGATATATCGGGCCGTAAATTTGGAGTTAAAGAGGTTGAGATGATGGGATGTACACTGATGGGCGCTCCTTCCATCGGAATGATGGCCTCTTTCCCGCACGTTAAGAAGCGTGTGAAAGAGTTTGAGGCTCATGTGGCAAGGTCAAATAAGATAGTCGATGCATTATGTTCAATTGAAGGCACACAGGTTTTGAGTGAATATCCACGAAAGCACACTCTGACAAGAATGAATACCGTTGAATCTTTTGACAAAGTAGCCCAGACGCATAAAAAGAAGGGTTTCTTCCTCCACAGTGCACTAAAGGCTAAAAAGATTACGGGGATAATCGCCGGATCAACAAAAGTCTGGAAATTTAACACATATGGCTTAACAGAGGCCCAGGCAGATTATGTTGCTGATGCATTTGTTGATATTGCAAAAGACAATGGATTAGCGATAAAATAATAAATCATTTATTTTTTACAACAATTGTTCCATCTTTTACTGATATTTTTTCAGCGTCATCCAGTAATTCATCAATAAGTGAATAAAGCGAAAATTTCTGCATTAACTCTTCAATTACTGATGGTTCGCTCTGTGTTGCAGCTTTAGTTGGAACAACACTGCATGAGACATCACCGGGTGTCTGGCAAAAAGTCCCAATATTCCTTGCAAGTGCAATAATCTCACCTTTATCATAACCAAGAAGTGGCCTGTAAATCTGCACATTAATACCAGTTGATATTGAGGATAGATTTTTGAGGGTCTGTGTAGCTACCTGACCAAGGTTATCTCCCATTACAATACCGTCAAATTCGCGTTTAACTGACATTGTCTCTGCCATTGTAAGCATTGCATGTTTGCAGATAACACAGCGAAGTCTCGATTCTGGAAGTTTCATAATCCTATCATACATCTTTCCGGCTTTAACCGTGAAAAGAGAAAGTTTGTGACCCGGAGCCCAGAGAGATAAGGCCAATAAATTTCGAATCACATTCTGATAAACATCTTTTCCCGCATAATTTTCCCCATCAATAAAGAGAAAGACCGGTTTTACTCCCCGGCGCATCATTAGCCACGTTGCGACCGGTGAATCAATCCCAGCTGATATTAATGAGACGACACTTCCCTGTGTTCCATATGGGAGTCCACCAGGACCTGCCACTCTTTTGTCATAAATGAGTCCTCCTTCTCTGCGTGCCTCAATGAACAGTTCATATTCAGGCGTTGTTAAATCTACTGAAAGATCAGGGACTGTTTCATAGATGGCATCACCAGCTGAGGCTGCAAGTTCACGACTTCTATAACCTGATACTCCTTCACGTCTTGCGCGGACAGCAAATCTTACTCCCGGTGGGCAGTGCTTTGCGGCAAGTAAAGCAGCATTAGTACAAAGGCTTTCTTTGTCATTTGGAGAGATAATTGCAGGCGAAACATCCACAATTCCAAAAACCTTTGTTATTTTTTCAAGAATATTTGCAGGCTTTGGACATTTTATTATTATCCTCTCTCTTGTAATTGTAATTGTGTAGTCATCAGACTCACTTAATGCAAGTCTGAGGTTTGTTTCCATTGTTTTGAAAAATTGCTTTTTTACAGGTTCACTTTTAAGAAATATCTCTCCAAATCGAATCATTAAGGCAGGAGTACAGTTTGTCTCAATTGGTCCTTGGTCGCTACTCATCTGGAGACATATTTGATAGCGCCGGTTTTTAGGTATTTGGTATGACAGAGAAAATTACTATAAGGTAGAAAGAAAATTTGTACATAATGGCTCTAAAGGGAAAGAAAAAATCAGCAGCAGCTACTGACGATGCTCCGCTAAAACTTTTTTATATATTCTACAGTCAGGAGCGCTTTGATAACTGGTTGAAAGTATTATCTGAAGCTGATTTTTCAGGTGAAGATGAGGATGAGATGCCAGAGGGTTTCTCACTTCTTAACGGATTTAATCAGGATATCTGTATTGAAGTTTTAAAAATAGTGAAACTTTATCAAAATAACCGGTTTACAGCCGATGAAGCAAAACAGAAGATTACAGAAGTCGAAGAAATAGTTATGGGAAGTGAAGTTACCGGCGTTCTTGAAGAGATTGTATCTTCGCTTCAATTTTCGATGCTTGTGCTCTTTGCTGCGGTCAGAAAATTTATTGATGGCGGTTTTGAGGAAGATATCAAGGGGCTGATTAAGAAAGGCCGTGCCATTAAAGATGAAGATGGTCAAATGGATGAGTTACTTGGAATCGCATCAGAGATTGGAGCATCTGTAATCAATGGTAAAACCTGTTGCGGGCGATATATCAAGGACAGTGATGAACCCGGAATGTTTGATGAATGGCTTATTGAAGTTGAAACAATCAACGAAGCTATGACCACCCTTAAAAATTTTGATGAAGAGGCCGGCGAAAGTTCGTGATTGCATCAAGAGCACGTTTTCGTTTTCAAAGGCAGATTGGTAAACTTGCAGGATACCATCTCCCTGAAGGCGCCTTTCAGGGCGCTGTTATGGAGGCACTTTTCTCCATTTCTTATGACTCTTTTGACAGAGCAACCCGTGATCAGATTATGTCTTTTTGCAAGGCATTTCTCGACTGTAAATGTCCAGATAATCCACTATGTGGATGCCCGGAACGAAAATTTGCAAAAGAGATTATAGAACTTCGTGAATCCGGGCTAAATCATCGTGATATCAGTGACTATCTTCTTAATGAATATGGTATTGAGATTTATGCAGCTGATATCCTGAGTTATCTTGAGGAGGTAGTGCATCTGTTAGAAGCTGTCCGTGATGTTGCAGAACACTGCAATGAAGAGAATATGAGGGAGATGGCATGTAAGAATATTGATGCCATCGAAAGTGGAAAGCCGATAATTTCGTAAATTTGGAAAAAAGGTAATTTATCTTTTTTTGTCAATTGATTGTTGCTTGACAAGGTTTCTGATACGTTCTGCAGTACTTCCACGGAATTCTGTCAAATCCTTCTCTGAAATCTCAATCTTGTCCGGTGAGACATCTGTAATTGCATCAGCAAGGACATGATCCAGTTTCTTGGCATGCTCCCAGCATTCAAGTGCCTCCTCATTACGTCCAAGCCCCCCTGATAAAGTGATTGCTTTAAAGGCCCATAGATCAGGGTTAGATGGGTAGATTGCAAGAGCCTGATCATACTTGTCGACAGCTTCATTATATTTTCCCTGATATGAGAGCTGATCTGCCTCGAGTGCTAATGCATCTGCCTTGTTTAAGAGAACATCACGTTTACTCAGCAGTTTTTTTGTAGTATTTTCAGTCATATTGTTCCCTTGATAGATAACATATGTATCATCATGTAAGTATTTTAGAATATGGTTTGGTTTGTCTTTTTTATTTGTCATATTCTATGTCATATTTACGAATAAGTGCTTCAATGATGTCAATTACCTGATTAATTATATTTACATTGATCTTATCATGAGTATCTTTTGCTGTATGCATAATCTCCATAACAGCCTCTGAATTTATTTGTGTTGTAAGTGCAATTGTTGGAATACTATTCATTACAAAGAGAGTATGATCTCCCTGTGGCCAGGGTTCTGTCTCTTTGAGATCTGATTTTTTTAAAAATTCATTAATTTTAGGCATATCTTCTAAATTGTACGTTGAATATGCGGTTTCATACCCGTTTAGTCCAATGCCGTCAATATTTATTGCGAGCACAGTGTCGCTGATATTAGTCTTCAAATATTCCTGCTCTCCAGGTAAGTTATAGCATTCTTCACCGTTAAAAAGGACAATCTCAACGGGAGTGTCAATTCTCTTCTCATTCAATTTTTTTGCGATAATTACCGCAGCAATTACTCCAGATCCATTATCTAATGCACCAGGTGAATTAAATACTGTATCAAAGTGAGCAGAAAAGACTATCCTTTTCCTTTCAGTTTTTCCCGGAATTTTGGCGATAATGTTTGCAGAACTGTCAGGAACTATAGTAGTATTAATTGTTAGAGAAATCTTTGTATTTTGAGGCAGATCTTTTTGTGCGCCAATTGGAATGACAGCGGATGGGATATTAAAATCTCCATCATTTATAACAGGTGTCAGGTTATTTGGATTACAGGATTCGGTCAGAAGTGCAACCGGTTTTTTATTCTCAATAAGTGAGAGAATCTTTAATTGTTCTTCGTCAGAATAGAAGGGGAAATTTTTTGGATAGTACGGCTGACAAGTCAGATCTCCATATATTAAAAGGATTTTATCATGACAATAGATGTTTTCAAGTTCTGTTATAGAATTTGCTGTTACAACTTCTGTAACAGTTGACACAGATGAACTATATGGGCCAGTAAGTGCTGGAATAGTTATATTTCCTGATTTTAATTCTGTATTGTTATCTGTCCAGTTTACAAAAATAAATTTCATCCAGTCAACGGATATTCCTGCGTCTTCCAAAAGGCCGGTCAAAAAGGTTGTAGCAAGAAGGTTTGATATAGTTCCTGTAGGTCTTGAACCAATTTCATCACTGAGTATTATCAAATTTGTAGTAATTTCTTTAAGAAAATTCATAAATTATATCTATCTGCAATATATATTAGAAGACTGAAATTTTGGTTGATTAGCATGTCTACAACAATATATTATTTTAGTGGAACCGGGAATTCTCTTGCCGTGGCAAAAGAGATAGCAGGGATCCTCGAAGGTTCTACTCTTGTTTCAATTGCCTCAAAAATGGAAGGTAAAATAATTCCTGATTCTGAAGTAGTGGGAATAGTATGCCCATGTTATAATTTTGGAGTCCCGGTTATAGTGAAAGACTTCCTGTTAAGGCTTGATCTTTCTGGTGTTAAATATGCATTTGGGATTGTTACAATGGCAAGTATTGGAAGTCCGGCATTAAGATTTATGGATATTCTCCTCCGGGAGAATAATAAGTCCGGGCTCAATTCCGGTTACTGTCTGAAGATGCCTTCAAATTTCCCTCAATTCACAAAAACTCCGAATCAGGATAAGATTAATGAGACACTTAAGGACGCTAAGAAGGAAATTGCCCGTATTGGCAAAGAGTTAAAAGGGCATGAAGAACACCCCCCATCATGGATCAATTTTTTGTCAATAATCAGGATTGGACTTTACTGGTTCTTTGAAAAGGGCTGTATAGATGGCTCATTAGATACAAAATTTGTAATCAGTGATGCCTGCACTTCATGCGGCCTTTGTGTATCTGTATGTCCTGTAAAAAACATAGAGATTTCAAATGGGAAACCTGTCTATCATCATAAATGTCAGTTATGTATGGCATGTCTTCAATTCTGTCCGGTAGAGGCTATTAACCATACAATGCTTGCCGGAACAGAAGGACGGGGTCGGTATCACCATCCTGATTTGACTGTTAATGATATGAAACTTCAGGCAAAACAGTGAATGTAGATATGGAGACTTTATGGAAAATTTCCACTCTCTTTTAAATGGCAGTATTATAGATACCTTAAAAATTGCACATAAAATTGTTAGTGAGCCCCGGCTTATAAAAACAGCCTTACATTTTGCAAAGATTCATGGAAAAGCCGCAAAAATAAGAGAAAATTTTCTGTCTGAAGGAGTTATGGTTCCGCCCGTCCTGATTATCAGTCTGACAGAGAGGTGTAATCTTTCGTGTCAGGGCTGTTATATGAAGGCACTGTCTAATGGCAAGAGAAAAGAGATGAGTTGTCATGAACTTTATACTCTGATTAATGAGGCGGGAGATCTTGGAGTATTATTTATTGTCTTTTCCGGCGGTGAACCTTTTACAAGAGCAGAAGTGATTTTAATTTCAGCCAAAAATAACCCTGATCTTCTTTTTCCTGTATATACCAACGGTTTACTGTTAGATGATACTCTGATATCAAAACTTGAGGAACTCCCAAATATTATTCCAATTATTAGTATTGACGGTGGAATGGAGGGTACTGACAAAAGACGCGGGGATGGAGTATACAAAACCGTGATTGATACCTTTTCATGGCTAAAAGAACATCATATCTTCTTTGGGTGTTCAATCACTGTAACTTTAGAGAATCTTTCTATTGTAACAGATGAGGCTTTTGTTAAGAATCTAACGACTGCCGGATGCAGGCTTTTCTCGTATGTGGAATATGTTCCTGTTGATGGAAATAGAAAAGTTGTTCTGTCTGAAGAGGATCGAAAAGTCCTCCTCCAGCGGGTAAATTCTCTGTCCAATCAGAATCCTGCAATATTTATTGCTCTTCCCGGAGATGAAGCAAAATTTGGGGGCTGTCTAAGTGCCGGAAGAGGCTTTGCTTATATCAATGTAAACGGTGATCTTCAGCCTTGTCCGGCTGGTCCATTTTCTGATGCAAATGTCACCAAAACTTCATTGAAAGAGGCCTTAAAATCGCGGTCATTTGCGATTCTTAGGGAGAATCATCATCTGCTTAGTGAAGGTTATGGTGGTTGTGCTCTTTGGGCCAACAAAGATGAGGTTAACTTACTATTGACTGAAAAGTAAAAAAACCGGATATTATATTTTTTTCACTTTCACTCTGCACACTTGAAGTATATATACAACTTCTTCAATGTTTTAGTATGAATGAGCAGTTATCGATTCTCAAAAAAATCCCCCATTATCAATTTAGCCTTAATATTGCTCCTGCTGATGTTTTAGTCGAGGCGTATAGGAATCTTCCAGAAAGATGTGGCCGGATGGATATAACAGTAATCGGCTATAAAGAAAATCACCTGTTAAGAGTTGATGATAATTTAAAGCACCGTGTTTCCTACATTCTATCTGAAACAAAAGAAGATCTTATAATTGCTATAGAGACATCAACCGGAATATTGATGATTGAATACTCTCCTGTCTGGTTTGATGATCATGATTTTGTCGAATATTTTATAGCGGTCTGTACCAAAAGAGCCAATAGTATAGGTTCAGTACTTCTCTCCTTTACATGCCTTGATAAATATCTTCAGGAGATTTCTACATTGGTTTCACGTTTTATTTATGTTGAAGATATGGAGGCTTATTTTGACGTATCAGTGCCTGATTCGAATATATCATCACCTGATAGTATAGAGACTGGGCCAAAAGCAGCAATCTATTTTTATGGACAGCAGAATTTATTTACATGAGATAATTCACAAAGCTAATATTTTTACATTGTGAATAATTATACAATGAAAGATGAAGCTCTCCTGGAAGAAGCTGCTCAAAAGATGGTAAATTTACTTGAGCTTTATCTTGTTCCACTCTTAAAAAAGATAGATACTACTCATAATGGGATGCAACATGCCCAGTTTAGGGTTCTGACCCATCTTGAGAAGGAAGAACACCTTTCTATGTCGGCATTAGGGGCATTACTCTATATCTCAAAGCCTTATATGACAAATCTTATTGATGCTATGGTAAAAGAGGATTTGGTCAAAAGAGGCCCTTCCTCTACTGACCGACGGGTCATAAATGTCTCAATTACACCAAAAGGTCGCGATAAACTATGTCAGATTAAGACAATTGTGGTAAATGCAGTAAATTTACACAATAAAGAGTTATCTAATTCCGAATTACAGATCCTGATTGATTCTATAGACAATATCGCCGGAATATATTTGAAGAAATAACTTTTGCGCGATTTTTTTTTGTTCAGTAATCGTATCATTAATTATGGGAACATTTCACAATTTTAATGATTTGATGGATAGAATTATTAACTTTTTGAAGTAACCTTGTGATGTAGATCTGCATTATGGAAAAAACATTGGATGAACGGGCAGCGGAAACAATTATGCGGATAATGGATGTCTACCTTTCACAGGTTACAAGGATGAAACGGATAAATGTGACCAATACTAATGAGCAAAGGGTTCGTATCCTACGTATATTGTCCTTCTTCCCAAAAATTCCCATGACAGCACTTGGTAAACTGCTCTTTATCTCCAGCCCTCATCTGACAAAGATAATTGATTCAATGTATTATGATAGTCTGGTGGAAAGGAATCCGGATGAATCTGATCGCAGAGTAATTAATATCAGCATTACTCAAAAAGGTCTCGAACAACTTAAAATTACTGAAAAGCTGATTCGGGATCACATAAAGATGCGTTTATCCGGGATCTCTGAAGAAGATCTTGAAACCCTCTGTGTGTCTGGAGAAAACTTCTTAAATGTTGTTTCAAAAATTCAGTTATACAAATCGTACTCAGAGACGAATACCTCAAAAAATGTATACGTTATCTGAATTCTTCCTCCATTTCTATGGTTGAAATGAGTAGGATTTTTAATTGGATTACCACCTCTTAAAAACCGGAGAAATTAAATGAAATCACTCGTAACTGAAAATATAAGAAGAATTGCTCTAATTTTCGTAACACTTGTTATACTTGGAGCATGTATCACCTCGCCTGTTCTTGCTGGCACGAAATATATGTCAGGCTCACCTAATTTCACAGTGACGATTGCTGGAAGTAATGACTTTACACCTGGAGAAACTGCTACCTTAAAGCTGATGGTGCAAAACAGTGGACTTAACAATATGAAAATTGTTCAGTCAAGCATTGTTGACAGGGATGATGAGCCAAATACAGCAAAGATGGTAAAGGTTACTTTGTCATCCGGCGACAGTCCTATTCTTGTGAAATCTGATCCACAGATGATTGGAGATGTTGCAGGCTCTGCAAGTGTTCCAGCTGAATTTCAGATAAGAATTCCAGATTCTGCACAAGCCGGAGTTTACATGCTTCCTGTAACTCTTGATTATACATATCTCTCTAACGCTGATCAGGAAGGTACAGACAGTATTGTTTACCGTTATACTGAAAAGACAAAGGTTATTGAGCTTCCACTGATTGTAAAACCTGCAATTAATATGTATATCAGTAATGTAACCTGTGATA
This sequence comes from uncultured Methanospirillum sp., assembly GCA_964434005.1. GTDB lineage: Archaea > Halobacteriota > Methanomicrobia > Methanomicrobiales > Methanospirillaceae > Methanospirillum. Next base: position 24,352 of record CAYSSW010000010.1, on the reverse strand, counting down.
ATGTCAATGCTGGTGGATCAGGCTTTGTAACATTAAATCTTACAAATACCGGGTTATATGCCGGAGATAAGGCAATTGTTCATTTAAGCCGCAGTGGTGCTTCTCCTGTAATTCCAGTTGATAGTACTGTGTATCTTGGAACTTTTGAACCAGGTTCTTCAGTTTCTGCAAAATTCAAAGTATCAGTATCCACGGATGCAGAACCTCAGGAATACCCATTAAATGTGCTTATTTCATATAATAATGATGATGGAGAGACAATTGAAACACCTTCACAGGAATTTGGTATCCCGGTTGGACAAAAGATTGATTTTGTAATTACAAGTGAGACTCCTGAAATTCGTCCGGGTGCAAAACATGTGATTGATGTTGATTATCTGAATAAAGGATCTTCTACTGCATACAGTGCAGAAATCCGTATAAGTGCTGTAGATCCATTCAGCAGTAATGATGATATTGCATATGTCGGAGATATTGGACCAGGAGAGACTGGAACTGCAAGATTTGAATTAAGTGTTGATTCAACTGCAACGATTAAGACTTATGGACTCGATTCCGAGGTAAAATATCGTGATGCTCTTGATGACAGTCAGATCTCTGATACAATCAAGGTACCAATCAATATTGTGGGTATGGATGGATCTCTTCTTGAAAATCCAATATTTATACTTGTCATCCTTGTTATCATTGCTGGTGCCGGATTCTTCCTGTATAAACGCAGACAGAATAAGGTATAATTGACTATCAGGATTAAAAAATGGATTCAATTTTTTTTAAGGTCTCTGATTTTATCATTGCAAAACCTCATTTCCTATCAAAAGTAGTGATAGTTGTCATGCTGGTATGCCTTTTTGGTATGAGCATGCTCTCCATGGAGACCGGTGATGATACCTATATTGATCCAGATTCACCGGATGGGATACGGTTAAATCATTTTACAGATACCTTTTCAAAAGAAACAGTTATCATTCTTGTGGAATCTGATGATGTTACAAGTCCGACGGTGCTTAAGTATCTTGATTCAATTAAGGAGCCTCTGTTAAATCTTCAGTATGTCTCTGAAGTCTCAAGTGTTTCTGATCTTGTCAAATCCTTAAACAATGGCCAGGTTCCAACCTCTTCTACAGAGGTTTCAGCGATTAAAAGTTCTCTACCTGAAAGTGTGTTAAACCGTTATCTGCCATCAAATATGATGACGATGATGACCATAACTCTTGATTCCGGACTTGATCAGAATCGTGAAAATACTGCAATGGACAATATCCAGTCATTTATTGATAGTACCAATATTCCTCCTGGTGTATCAATTACAATGACAGGAAGTGCAGCCTTCCAAAAGGAGATGGGAGAAGAGATTGGGTCATCAATGATTACTCTCATTATGGCAGCACTTGTTCTGATGGTCCTTGTGCTTATAGTTTTATTTAACTATGTAAGTTACAGGTTCCTACCAATTATTATGGTTACCTGTGGACTGTTACTTACCTTTGGTGTAATGGGGCTTTCCGGTATTCACGTCAGTATGGCTGTAATGTCTGCATTTCCTATCCTTCTTGGGCTTGGGGTGGATTATGCTATTCAGATCCATTCAAGACTTGATGAGGAGTCAAGAATACATCCATTACCCGAGGCAATTAAGATAACGGTAACAAAAACCGGCCCTGCTGTGATGTATGCAATGATTGCTACAGCAATGGGTTTTGCTGCTATGTTTACTTCACCGGTTCCAATGATGGCCGGATTTGGTACTGTATGTATTATTGGTGTGGTATGCTGTTATATAACGTCATTAATTGGTATTCCTCTCTTTGCAGTGCTCATCAGTTATAAACCTCCGGCCCGGGGCAAATCCAAGTTATCAATGGTTATTGATAATGGACTTTCGAAGTTATCGGTCTGGATTTCACATCGATGCATTCCTGTGCTCATTGTTGTGATATTTATCGCAATTATCGGTATTCAATTAGATTCAGAAATTCCGGTTAATACCGATGAGAAGTCTTTTGTTCCATCAGATATGCCATCCAAGGCAAGTCTTGATAAGGTTACAAGATCGATGGGATCAACAACTACGCTTCCAATTCTTATTGCAGGGTCTGATCCACTTTCGCTTGAGAGTATTAAATGGATAAAAGAGTTTTCAGATTTTGAGCTTTCTACTAAAACGAAGGTAATAGGAGCTTCAAGTATTGTTGATTATGTGCTTACATATAACAATAATACAATGCCACAGACACAGAGTGAACTTGATCTGGTATTAGAAAAGATTCCAGAGGATGTGAAGAGTTCTTATGTGTATGGTAAGACTGAGGCTGTTATTCAGTTTTCGACGACAAAATTAACTACTCAACAGATGGATTCGTTAAAGGGTCAGGTTCAGGGAGATTTAAAGTTTTTGCCTCCACCACCTGGAATTATTGCAACAATTAGCGGTAGTTTTGATCTGTTTACAAATCTTATTGGAAGTATTATCAACAGTAAGGAATTTATGACCTATATGGGATTCCTCTTTGTTGTCATTGTTCTGATTGTTGTTTATAGAAATATTGATGCAGTTTCACCAATTGTTCCAATTATTGCTATAGTTGGTTGGAATGGTGTTGCTCTGACGGTATTTGGTATTGATTATAATCCGATGACGGCTTGTTTGGGATCGATGACGATAGGAGTCGGAGCGGAGTACACCATTCTTGTGATGGAGAGGTATCTTGAAGAGCGTGAGGTTTGTAGTAGTGTAACTGAAGCCATTAAAGAGAGTGTCCGGAAGATTGGTTCTTCTATTATGGTTTCAGGGCTTGCTACTGCTTTTGGTTTCTCTGCTCTGCTTGCATCGACCTTCCCGATAGTGAGTAATTTTGGAATTACTACGGTTATTGCAGTGCTCTTCTCACTAACCGCAGCTGTTGCAGTTATGCCTGCCATTCTATCATTTATAGATCTGGTTATTAAAAAAGGCAAAAGTATTGCTAATTCTACATAAACCCTTTTTTTTATGAAATTAATTTCTAAGCGGCTGAAAATTATTCCTTTAACTCAGGTAGAGTTTAAATTGCTTCTTCTGGGTGTTTCAAAGATGGAAGAGGCACTAAATCTCACTCTATCTGCTAATAATCTTGATCCACACACACAGAGTGCTATGGAATGGCTTTATAATAAAGGGATTATAAGCGGCGGAGAATTTTTCTGGTATACGAACTGGCAGATTATTTTGAGCGATGAAAATGTTTCTATTGGAAGTCTGTGTTTTATGGGCCCTCCAAATAATGGAAGAGTTGAGGTTGGGTATGGTATTAACGAGCAGTGGCGTTGTCATGGATATATGACCGAGGCACTTTCGTCTGTTGTTTGTTTTGTGTTTTCACAGCCAGATGTTTTTTTAGTTACCGCAGAAAGCGAAAAGGATAATTGTGCATCACACCGTGTTCTTGAAAAATGTGGATTTGTTATTGAGAAGGAGACTGTGGATAACTTGTTTTGGGTTAGTAAAAAGGTTTTTTGAAGTTTTCATATCCCAAATCCTGACATTTATTCTTGAATCTATATCTCTTTCTTTAAGGATTCTCTAATGTATGTCAATTTCAGCATTACACCTGTCTTAATACATAAAAGTCTGCTATATTTCTTTTATTTACTGTTTCATAGTTTTCACAATGAATATACACTTGATAATTTATGAAAGTCGAAGGATAATATTTTTTTAGTGACAGATGTTACGTCCATATATGAATAATCAGATGAGGTATTAGGACTACCATTACATTTTTTATTGTATTCCGGCAACTTTAATTAAAAAATATCACCAGTAAAGCAGATCAGAATTTATTTGCTTATATATGTCATTTTATCAATAATTGGATGAAAGATTAAAAATTCAGGTATAAGTGAAAATGGTTAAATTTTTCTGATAATTAGACATACAAAGCAAAGACCAATAATTATTCCTAATATTCCAATTGGACTTTTTTGAGTAGTTGGAATTGGTGTTGGTACTGATGTTATTGGGCTAATCATTGTAGTTGGGGTTGGTGTTGGCACTTCAGTTATAACTTCGGTTACTTCTTCAGTTACCTCGTTTTCAGCTGCATCAGGGTTATTTACATTAACGATATATTCGCCTATAAATCCGGTTTTATCAGAAATACTAACCTGGTACTCTCCAACATCAGCAACAGGTACTGAAACTGAAAAATGACCATTTACGTCAGTATCGCTTGAAGTGGTTCTAATCTGTTCAGGTCCGTATGTGAAACTATCTGGTCCGAATATTCTTATTACAATAACACCATTAGGAGCATCTTTTACCTGTCCTGATAACGTTAAAGCCTTGGTTAATTCCTGAACATCAGGTGACTCAATAATTATCTCATCAGATCTATCAATAAACTGCACAACTTTTCTGATAACAGAAGCAGAACCAAGTTGACTTTCAACTACTTTTTCATTATCAGAGATAATATCATGCACTTCAACCTTATATTGTCCTTTATCAAGCCCACGTGTATCAAAAGCAATTCTAAACTGCTTACTCTTATCAACAATTACAGTCTGTTTTGCTCGTTCATTTGCGGTATATTTTGAGTAATAGAGCAAAATATCAAATGAAGCATGTTCAGGAAATGTAGTATTACCAGTAACAACAAGTGGACTTCCAATAAAAATCTTATCTGGTGCGTCAATCGTAATAATGTAGGCTTCTACCGAAGATGCAAGCATTGCAAGAAGTAATAACGTTAGAATTCCATATGCAAAAGATCTCATATAAGAAAATCCGGGTTTAGAGTAATTATACATATTGGTTCACTCCTGACAGTTAATAGCATAGACTGCTGTAACCTTATTTGCAGTATCAACTCCTAATTCTTTTAAAATTTTTGCTTCAAGAATAGAATAGTAAACGGGAGTTAAACAATGAAGACTTTCCTCTCCTGAGAGCATTAACTGCACAAGTCTTTCTAATTCATCACCTGTTAATCGTTCGATTCTCTCCTTGAAATCTTCTGCACAAGTTGCATAGTGGTTTGCAACCGGTGGAAGAATTGATTTATAATGGACACCCGATTCAGCACAAGCCTCTCCTGAAAATTCAGGTGCAAGTTTTGAAAGAATTTTAATATCTTCAGAATTCAGTAATCTTGGCATACTAATATATTGATCTAATATACAATTGCATTTATCGATTCAGATATGTTATTACCTGAAAAGCCCGATATCAATTATGGCAATCACTATCCCCTGGCAGGTCAAGATTGGGTCTATTTTTCTCTGTTGTTCATTCATAGTATACACGATAAAATTGCTTCTTATTGACAACGTTTCCGGAACTATTGAATATATCTTCAACTCCTTTGGTTTTCTCTTTCTCAATGTCTTAATGGTAACGCTTGTCATAAATGGCCTCTTAACGATGAGAACAAAAAAAGACCGGCTTGAAAAATTAAATATTGTAATTAGTGTCTTTTTTTCAGATACCGGGAGTTCTCTTCTGGCTCTTTTAATACCGGCTGACAAAAATATAAGTACCCTTTCAGAAATGCTCACTCTAAAAAAAGGACAAAAACCAGATGTTGCAGGTATGCTACAGGCTGCTGATGCTTACCTGTTTTCCCTGGATAATGATCTAATACCCTTTGAAATTCTTGCAAATTTCTTGAGATCACGTAGAGATTTTTTTCTCCGTCTTCTTGAAAATCCTGTAATGCTTGAGAATCAGACATTTACTGATCTATTACAGGCAACTTTTCATTTAAGTGATGAGATTTCACGTCGTTCTGATTTAGGAATGCTTACAACTGCTGATAGTAAACATCTTGCAATAGATGTTTCAAGAGTTTATCAGGGGTTAACTCTTGAGTGGATTAGATATATGGGTTATCTTTACAGAACATATCCACATCTTTACTCATTAGCATTGAGGACAAATCCATTTGATCCTAATGCAAAGGTAGAAATTTTAGAGTAAGTTAAAAAAAGAAATTAGATATTAAAAATTTTTTCAAATGAGCCAACGAATAAGTTTTCTCCGGCAGGTTCTATGTATGTAACTCTTAAGGTAACTTTACCTGTCTCATCCTTGTTGTTATAGAGTTCATAAATGGTTTCTGCTCCATCTTCTAAATTATGGTCATATAATTTGTAGATCTGACATCCGTAATCATCCGTTGAGTTATAAATGCTTTTATCTAAATTTTCACCCTTAACATTGATTAGGTTTCCATCTCCAGAAAATGCAAATATATAATCATTTTCAGTTAAATTTTGATTTTCTGCATCAATGTATTCTAAAGCCTGTTCAGTTTCTACACTTTTTACATAAGTTGAAGCATTGTTCACTCTATCAACAAGAGCATTGTACTTCTCATCAAATGACGGAATATCTGATTTTTTAAGTCCGGTATACAATCCGGTACCATAAAACCATTCATCATCGATCATTGGACCAACTAAAAAAATTTTCAATTCAAATTCATTGTTTGCAGCTGGATTTGGATAAAAGCCATAGGTAGTTCCTCCGCCATTCTTTGCAACAGTTATAATCTGTTTCAAACTGTCTCCAATTTTTGGATCATCCACTCTGTTTTCTCCGACAAGTTCTGGAGAATATGGATGAGCGAGGACTGTTCCATTGTTATCATAAACATATAAATATGTGTTGCCATCCACAAACTGACCTGAAAGGTTACCAAATTCAGCAATTGCAACTTCCTTTCCATTTGTGTCTACATATTCGGCTGCTTTGTCCATAAAGGTTTGTAGATTTGCAATAGATTCGTTCAGGTCTCCAACATTCGTGGTTTCTTTGACCGGCGATACCTGAGTCACAGTTTCATCAGCTGCAAAGACTGCAAATGGCAGAATGATGAAAATTGCGAATGTTAATAGTAGTGCCCTGTAAACACTCATACCAATAGTATGATTTAAAAGTATAAATATATTTATAGATTTTCTGATCAAAAAATTACTATAATTTTTAGCCGGCAAAATGATGAATTATGGATATTTTGCCAAATTTCTTTTATTCCATTTTTTTATAATTCTTCATCCGTGTTGTAAATGATATATATTGTTGAGTTATACTATTATTAAAATATAGTTATTAAACCATGAATCCAAAAATAGAATAAATTAGAATCAGAAAGTTCAATAATGGAAATTAAATTTCTACATTCTAAAGTATAGCATCACTGTTGAGAGTAAACTGATGGTCTTTGAACCATCTTTAAAAATACCATTTTTAGTAGAAATTTTTTACGAAAGTCCATGAAATGTAAGTTTCACTATATAAATAATTTTTTTCCAATATCCGTGTGAAGAAAACATTTAAGCAAATACAACTAAGTAATATCATGGTTAAATGGCTTTGTACACGATGTGGTTACATATATGATGAAGAAAATGGTGATCCAGATAGAGATATTGCTCCAAACACACTCTTTCAAGATCTACCAGCCTCTTGGGTATGTCCACGATGTAAGGCCCCTAAGTCTGCCTTTGTAAAGAAAGAATAATCTTTTTTTCGACAAGAATAATAATCCGCTTATCAATTAGATTATAATGAGTAATTATTTGTATACCGATGGTGCTGCACGAGGAAATCCAGGGCCTGCATCATGTGCATGGTGCCTTTTGTCTGATGAGGAAGTAATTGTCAGAGAGGGTAAATATCTTGGCTATACAACTAACAATGTCGCAGAATATAATGCATTAATAAATGGCCTTTCGACTGCAATAGAAAGAGAGATTAAGATAATTGAGATTCGGAGTGATAGTGAACTTATGATAAGGCAACTTGACGGAACCTATGCTGTAAGATCTCCCCGTCTGCTTCCATTATATAGAAAATCCAAAGAATTACTTACAAAATTTCATTCAGCAACTTTTATGCATTTAAATCGGGAAGATCCAGGGATCTCTAATGTAGATTTACTATGTAACACAATTCTTGACCTGGAAAAAAAGAAAAAAGGTGATTATCCGACTATATAATAACCGTTCCATTTTTTGGGAGGTATTTACCGTTCTTTATAATCTGCTTCATAGTATCAAAAGCCATCTCATAATCTTTTGCTGCAATAGCGATTAGGAGAGTCTTATTTTCGGTATTTGGTGTATCTGAATACTTTTTCTGAATGTGTACACCCATCCTAAACGATTTATTGACCCCTTTATTTCCAGTCGAAAAATCTTTAAGTATGGCTTCGTCATCAGAAATTTTGGTCTCATATCCAATACGAAACTCTAAATTAGAATCTGATTGAATCTTTCTTATAAGTGATTTAATTGTATGATATTCATCAAATTCGGAAAGTTTTTCGATCACATCAGCAGGCTCTGGATGATTATATCTATTTTGAGGAAGATCTCCAATTATAACACTTGTGAATGGATATCTCTTAAAACCTTCAATAACGACATAATCAATTCCACTGTCTGCAAGTATTGCTAATAATGTATTTAGATCTGTTGATCTTAATGAGAGGACAGTTTTTTCTGAATCAATTCCTGCTGATATCTCAGCACCAGCATTGAAATGAATGGTTGTATCTTTTTTTTCCAAAAGTTCGAAGGTATGATGGCCAAGATGTTTTATGGTTGCAACTCGTCCATATTTTAATAATAATGGCTCTAATTTCCTAATAAATGTGGTTTTACCAGAGAAAGACATCCCTACAATATGTATTATTCTCATGTTCTTCGAAGTAATTGCCAACATAAATATGTTAAACAGTGCTATAATTATTATGCAACGTGATTATGAGTATACAACTGATGAAGTAATAGGACTTGTAGAGAAACTGGGATATGGTCCGAATCTCATCGATTACTACACAAGATCTATTCCTTTCCATACATATGCTGCACCAGGTATGCTAATTGGTGTTTTTATGGTTGATTATGCCGTAGAACTTTTAGATGCCAGAATAGGAGAGAAGCTTTTTGTTGTAAGTGAGACCCAAAAGTGTCTGCCTGATCCTGTTCAGGTTATTCTAAATTCAACGATAGGTAATAACCGGTTAAAAGTTGTTCCAATAGGTCGATTTGCAATAACCGTCAATCGTCCATCAATAGAAAACTATGCAGAAGGTATAAGAGTATTTCTTGATTCTAAGAAATTAGATGAATATCCGGTTTTAAAATTATGGTTTACTAACAGTCATGAGTTCGATAAAAAGACTATGAGTAAAGTTTTGACTGAGCAGATCCTGACTGCCGGACGAAAAGTGCTCTCATTTGAGAAGGTGCGCATCCCTGTTACTCAGAAGAAGAAATGGAATTCTATTAAATGTCCGGTTTGTGGCGAAGATGTTCCTGAATATATGATGGAAGATGGCAGGTGTTCTGCCTGTGGCTCTCTTAAGTATTATGAAGAGATCTAATCTCTTATTTTAGGATTACTCTATCAAATCCCGAATAGATTATCATTCGTGGAGGTCTGGCAAAGCCTATTAAAGTGAGATTTAATTTTTTTGCAAGATTTATTCCTTCGGTGAATGGAGCATTATGACTGATAATTATTGAAAAGCCAGCGCGATAACATTTTGCAACCATATCAGCCGGCATTCTTCCAGAACATGCAATTATACAGTCTTCAAGATTAGTCCCCATTATCACTGCTTTTCCAACTGCTTTGTCGATTGATGTATGTCTGCCCATATCTTCAGCATAACTGATTAGTTCTCCATCTTTATCAGCAATTAATGAACCATGAGTGCCCCCGGTTTTAATCCAGATTTCAGCAAGTGCATTTACATTTTTTGCTGCTCGGAATATTGCTTCTTTTGTAACCTTCTTTGTGCTATGGATTGGAATATTAAGGCTTTTCCAGCCTCCAAGTTTTCCAGGATAGCCTGAACTGAAGATTTCCATTCTTTGGGTAAGTGATTCCGTTTCTACAGTTGGGGCAATAACCAAAATCTTATCATCTATTATATCAATTTTTTCAATCTGTGAGTAATTATCTATCAGACCTTCACAGATTAGGTAACCGGCTGCATATGCGATAAGATCAGTTGGAGAGAGTGAAAGACGGACAATTAACTCGCCGTTTACTAAGAGAGAATATGTATTTTCTATGCACACCTGAACTTTTGTCTCGAAAAATCCAGATTCATCAACTTTAATTACATCAAAAGAGCTGGTGATGTCATGCATATTCATTATATCTCATATAAGGTTAAAAAATCTCCGATTAAAGCATTAATATACATATGTTAACTTACGGGAAACTGATGTTGGCATTTAATAGGAATATCACTTTTAATCTTTATCCCCCCATGAAAGTTAAGAGTATAAATCCCGATGTACATCTTTTTGGAGTGATCATAATGTTTCCTGAATTTAAAAAACTGTTTTCTTATTGATTAAAAATGGTATAATATTCAGGATTTTCTATAACCTGAAAGGTTAATGATTAACTACAAAAAAAGGATGTATCGATAAAAGTTATAATTGATTATATCTGAAAAATCTTATTTAGTCCATTTTTATATATATAAGAAAGTTTCCGCTATTCTAATTTGTTTTACAAAAGTTGAATAACCGGTAAAAAATGAATTCAAAAAATGTTGTTACCAAAACATAACTGAGTGAAAAATTCTTTTCATAACTACAATAGGTTTTTCTATAAAATATCTAACTTATAATTGCTTTATTATACTTTTACCCCTGATCGGTACAGGTGATTCTGTGTAGATCTTTTCATCGTTTTATCCATTGAACCTTGATTCTACTCCAAAATACGATCTATCACGATAAACCTGTCTCCTTCTTTTGAGAGATCAATCTGACTATTGTATTACTTGTAGTTGTGGTCTTGATTGAGAATCACAAACAGTCCGTATCGATTAGGGGATGAATTTGTAGGCATAGTGAGATATTTGTCTTTTTTATCCAGATTCCATCACGTTACCTTCAAATCTGTGATTGATCACCTCTGGGAATATTAGATTTGGATGTCCCGGTTCTGAAATAATGATGTATCCAAAGTATTCCCCGTTTAATCAGAAATCTTATCCGATTTATCTATCACGAAGTTCATTCCAGTTGCGCCTTCTTTTTATTTATCTTCATTGGTTCGCAAAATTTTCAGACGGTCGATCTATCCTGAATTGAGGGAGGAAATCTTAAAAAATAATAAAATAGACGCGATCATTGACTTATTCTTCAATATATAATCAGAAATATCGTACCTATTTTGTAAAAAAAGTAACTTGATGAGAAGAATTTAGTCAGTATGAGGCCTTCCATCCAGAATTGAGTTATCTTGACATATCCAGGATATTGGGATAAATGTAGTCTAAACGATTAACTTTTCAACCTCACCTATTCGATCTCTTATACTGTTTTCTTGGATACTGTAGTGAAAAGGCACAGGAGTAGGAGAGGGATAATATTGATCTATTTAGATAAAAGATTGGGTTAATCCTATTCCTAATAGTCTCCCGAAAACCTGTCACAGGGAATAATCATTCAATTTAATCCTCATCAATATAATGCATTAACAAATGTAAATAGTAAACTTATTATCCCTAAGAGAACCATTCTATAATGTAGATGGCTTCTTGGCAAAACTGAATCATCAGTTACCATCTGCATAGTATGAATAGAAAGGAAACCTGCCATCAGGATGCTCGTATTCCACAACACAAAATGATGTCCACAATTGCACCAGAGTTCGTCAAAATATTGGTCGGTCAGCCAGACGAAAGACAGTTGTTATAGAAACAACCATCAAACGTTACGAATTATCCCGTGGTAGAGATTACCTTCACCTTTTATTAACCTGATAACCATCACTAAAATGAGATTGAGATTATACTGAGGATTTTTTGTCAATGGCATATCAAGAATTACAGATAAGTAGATATATCGATATTGATTTATGGAAAGCCTGCATTTCTGTACATATTACAAGAGAAAAATACGCCGTGGCTTTTAATAATTCAAATCGTCAGAAATTCAAATCTAAACAAACTGGAGTAGTGATATGGTGAAAGGCAATGGTAACAAAATAAAGACTTCAACAATAGAAGAAGCAGTTGCCCTGATAAAAAATGCCGGTTATCATTCTGGAATTGAAATAATATCAATTGATATGGCAGATGGCCGTGTACTTGCAGAAACGATTACCTCTAGAGTAGACATTCCTGGGTTTGATAGATCAATAAAAGATGGATTTGTGTGTATTTCTGATGATCTCATCTATGCCTCACAAGAAAATCCGGTAATGCTAAGAATAATGGGCACCATCCCAATGGGAAGAACTAATAGACCTGTGTTATCATCGGGGCAAGTATATGCAGTATCTACAGGATCTCTTCTGCCAGGTAATGGTGACTGTGTGGTAATGAATGAAGATGTTACAATAGAGGATGGCTTTATAAAAGTTACAACACCGGTAAAAACAGGAATTAATATTGTCAGGCGAGGCGATGATATCAAAGATGGAGAAGATCTCTTCCCGGTTGGCTGGACCATAAAGCCACAGGATATTGGTTTTCTTGCTGCAATCGGACAGAGTCAAATTTCAGTCTGGAATCGCCCACATGTTGGAATAATCTCTACCGGGACAGAACTTGTCTCTGCTAACATGGAACCTGCAGATGGAGAAGTCAGAGAAGTTAATTCTTATTTAATCTCAACTTTTCTTCGTCGTCAGGGTGCAGTTCCAATGATCTATGGAATAATACGCGATGATAAACTTCTTCTTGAAAAAACTCTTCTTCGTGCATCACATGACTGTGACATGGTGGTCCTAAGTGGGGGGAGTTCACATGGAGAGAGGGATATTACAAGAAAAGTAATTGAAGATCTTGGAGATAAAGACAGACCCGGGATAGTATTAGGTCCTGGAAAACCAACCCATCTTCGCTTTGTAAATGGAACTCCGGTTATTGGACTTCCAGGTCATCCTGTCTCATCATTTTTAATATTGACACTTGTATTTTCTAATTTGATTCAGGGATTAAAGGGAAGTCCATGTCAGCCAAAAGTCAAACAACTTGTAACTATGGGAGAGGATCTAATAATTAATCCCAATAAAGAACATATTCATCTTGCAAAAATTCAAGATGGTGTTGCAACTACTGTAAATATTATACCCGGTCTTCTTGGAAATCTCCTTCAAAGTGATGGAATATTGAAGATTGAATCAGGAACAACAAAAATTTCAAAAGGAGATCAGGTTGAAGTAATCATCTGGTAAGGCAATTTGAAATGAAATAATTACCTTTTCTATCTCAACTGATTATTGTCAAATCAGGATAAGGAATTATTTTCTTCTTCCCTTCTAAAAACCGTGCGTGAATCTATAGACTCATTCAGTTTAATGAACACTTGTTGCCGCCAAGTGTTCGGTTGAATAAAGAAAGAAGTAATTAAAAAATCCTTATAATCAATAGACTACCCGACAACTCTTGGATAAATCTATATTTTCCTCATTAAATATCAGATTCTCTGAATTTCAATATATGGATATATTCTTAGGTTTCAAATAATAGAAAAAAACTGAATAGAGATCCATAAAAATTGTAGCGATTAGTGTATATTTAATCAAATGGTTATATAATATTAGATCTATAAATAAGGATATTGTGCCGTAACTAATTAACTTAAAATAAAAATTAAACAAACAGATTTAACTGAAAAAAATTTCATTTTCTTAAAAACTTCAATTTTTGAATTTTATAACAATACAACTAAATCTTTAAGAGATTTAAAGCGCGAATATCTTTCTTGAAGACCTTTTCTAATTTATATTGATCTAATCAATAATCTAATTGCCTCTATCAATTTCTTTTAATTAAAAAACACATAATTATTTCATCTTTATATTTTTACGATTATTCAAAAATTTATGAAGTTCAGAGATATGTATTATTGATAACCTTAATTTATTACAATCCATTACATATGACAAATTATTGTCATTGTCGCCCAAGATCCCAATTCAATTGTAATACCAACTGGAGAACTGTTGTGAAAGAAAAAGATTAGATTTAGAGGTTATCTCCATTATAAAATTTAATAGTTAACTAAACACAATAATTAAGTAAATCTGTTAAATAACTAATAAGTAGTAATTATGAGTAAATTGATCTTACACGGTCATCTATTCTTACTTATAATTACAGGGAACATTTATGATTAAAAGAGAAAGTGCAGTATCACCTGTAATTGGGGTAATGCTCATGCTGGTGGTATGTTTAATAATAGCTGCTGTCGTTTCAGGTTTTGCAGGAAGCCTTGTTGGTAATGGTCAGACAGATGCACCATCACTTGCAATGGATGTATCGGTTATAAACACAGGTTCATGGATTGGCAGTGGATTTTTTGCATCAGTCACTGGAGTCAGTGAACCAATCTCAACAAATGATATTAAACTCATCACCTCATGGACAAATTCAACAGGAGGAAGTGGGGGTAATGTCTCTATTGGTAGTAGCGGTAACAATACCTATTGCTGGTTAGGTCAAAAGACAAAAGCAAGAATAGGATCTAAAAGTCCTTTAGGATTTGGTCCTGGAGTAAAGGGAGATTCTGCAGGTACAAATGCAATTAAAGCAGCAGCACAACAGTTTGGAAACTACTCATTAACAACAGGAACCAGTATGATGGCAATTCCATATGGAACTGCTAGTGGAGCAGCTATTGGTGGAAGTCCTAAATCCAGTGATACCAATGGATATGGAGTAACAACAGCCTATACATATACTTACGGAGGTAACTGCATTGAAACAGACTTTGACGCTGCAGAGGCAGTACTTGGTACTTATTGGGAATCTCTTATGGCTGGAGATTCAGTTAAAGTATCTGTTGTTCATGTTCCATCCGGAAAGACTATATTTGAAAGATCTGTCACAGTAAAGGAGGCCTGACGATGAAGAAAAACTTTTTGGATAACGCTGTTTCACCAGTAATTGCTATTATGTTAATGCTTGTAGTCTGTTTGATAATAGCTGCTGTTGTATCAGGATTTGCCGGAAGCCTTGTGTCTACTCAGTCAAAGACTCCACAGGCTTTAATTACCGGTGATTTTAGTATAAAAGATGGTTTTACAATTCATCATTCAGGTGGTGATTCATTAGCAGTTAAAGATATAATGATTACAGTTAAGAATTCAAAACTCTTCGGACCGGGAACTGAGCAGATAACTACACAGATTGTTAAAAAGACAAATATCTCTCCAAGCACTGATGCAACCAAATTCTGGGAATATGCTGACGGTAGTTCAGATGTAACATCATTTAATTCAGGAGATACTGCAAAGATTAGTGTTGCTAACAGTTCATGTGATTGTTTACAGCCAATTATTGCACCTCATGATAATGCTAATGGTAGTTTTTCAGCAACTCCACCAGTATATGCTGGAAGTAAGGCATTATGGAATATGTGCTTTAGAAATACTAACAGCATTGGGAAAACATTCATTCTTGAGGTCAGTGATAAATCTACCGGAAAGATGATTTCACAGAGTGATGTAATCATTAAAGGATAATTGTCCTGATAACATTCCCATTTTTTAATATTTAACAGTAATTAAACTATTACATGACTCTGTTAATGTATGTAAATTACTTTGATCAAAAAAGTTTTGACTGAATTTGATGCATAATTTTTCAATGAATTTTTACTTTGATGATTCTAAAAAAACATTAAGAGTCTGTATTATTTCGTCTTCATGCCATTAGCGATGTATCTTCTATTATCAGATCTTAAATTATTCTTCTTTTTTAATGACCAAGTTGACAGAGTAAACAGGAGATATAATCCAAAAAGAATAAGAGTATTATACTCCTTTACCCATCTTGTAGGCTTCATTTAAAATATCATTCATATCATTAATCTGACCATATGATTCTGCACCAGTCCCTCTGACAACTCCTTTCAGACTTGCCTTTTCAAAACAACTAATCCATCCGGAAAGGCCCTGAATAGTACCATCCACAGCACTTTTTGAAGCATCTGCTGCCGTTGCAAGTAAGTAAATGTCTCGAAAAGCATAGTCAGATGGAAACAGTGGATTTGATCTATCAAGCATTGTCTTCATCTGTCCACACATATCATAGTAATAAACAGGTGTTGCAAAGACAATAACCTCAGCAGAGAGCATTTTTTGTGCTATTGCATCAGCATCATCATGAATGACACACCGGCCGCTATCCTGACAAACAAGACAACCTCTACAGAAATTTATTGTTTTATCGTAAAGAACAATCTTTTCGACTTCATTACCTGCATCGATAGCACCTTTTGCAAATTCATCTGCAAGAGTCTCAGAGTTTCCACCTTTTCGTGGACTTGTTGATATGATTAAAACTTTTTTACTCATCTTTTTTCATCTCTTATTTTTCGAATTATCTTTGCAGGAACACCTGCTACCACTGTATTAGATGGGATGTCTTTTGTTACTACTGCTCCAGCTGCAACAACTGCACCATCTCCTATTGTAACTCCCGGGAGAATTGTTGCATTTGATCCGATCCAGACATTTTTACCGGTTATAACCGGTGAGGGATGTAAAATATTACGTTTATCAGGGTTTAAATCATGATTTAGTGTAGCAATTACAACTTTATGACCAATTAGTGTCCCATCACCTATTATAATACCACCCTGATCCTGAAAACAACACCCCATATTGATAAATACATTCTTTCCAAAGGTTATATTTTTCCCACAGTCTGTGTAAAATGGAGGAAAGATTACAAGCGTTTCATCCACGGGTTTATTAATAAGTAAAGAGATTAATGCACGTATCTCTTCAGGTTCATGATAATTGCCATTAATTTCATTCGTAATCTTGATAGCTTTATATGCAATAGAATCAAGAATTTTTTGAGATTCCTGGTTCGGAATAAATACCTGTCCTTTTCGAAAATTTTCTAATAACTCTTCTTCATCCATATAATCATAATCTGATTTATCTGACTACTATTACTTCTTTTCATTTTTGAATTTGTTATCGGTTTACTCTTATTTTATCTCTCTTATAATATTTCTGATTATCAATTCTGCAAAATTCAATGAGTTGATGTTTTGTCAGCAGTCTCTTCCATAAGATCAGTGAGATGTTCTTCGACAGTTTTATTTGTTTTATAACTGGTGAGTTCGTTGTTAGATCTAATAATCAGATGTTCATCTGACCACTGACTATTAGCATATCAGAAAAGATTATTTTTGGGGTTTATCGTTCTATTAACTCCAGAAATGCAGGTGGAAGAAAGAATTATTATATTGATATCAATACCACTACTGATATAATGAATGTATATATACTATTTATATATTACATTCGATAATAATAGAGAATTGGTTTTCATTCTGTATCTTAAAAAAAAGTTATCCTTTTATAAGCACTTCATTTTTTACAACTGAAGTATGATCAAAGAGCATCTCAAAAAAGAAAGTCTTTCCTTCGTTATCTTCATTTGTTATATTAAATTTAGAGTTTGATTCACCTTCATCTAATGCACTCAAATCACTATTATTTATCCATAATCTGTCACCGACTTTCATCATTGTTAAATTGCCGCCCCAATGTTCAGAATTTGAGTTTTGAAATTTTGATACATTTAATTCTCTGCTATGCTTTGATGCCTGAAGTCCAAAGGTCTGAGATGGTGTTATCACAATTTTTATTTGAGAGAGAGGAATCGGATCTCCAGATAAATGAGTGATTGTAAAGTTACCACTATTTGTGTAATCCGTGTCAATCGTAACCGACGGAAGTTTTGCCTTCGTCTCCATCATTCCACCTGCAAAAGAACTGACAACTGCAGCTGTTATAAGAGTTAAGGCAAGCATTAATATAACTCCAATAATAGGAGAGATTGCACTGTCTTTCTTAATCATTCGCCATTCACCTTTCGTATTATAACATCACTATCAGATACTGTTGCTTGAGATGGTATATCGATGATTCTTATGTTTATAAGATCACCTTCATGAAGAGCATTCCAATCTTTTCCAAGAAAAGCATCACAGCCTTCTGTTGTATTTATATACATTAGAGTTCCCCCAAAGAGTGTATAGTTACCAAAATGATCACCATTTTCAGTATATTTAACTCCTATACCATGACCATGAGGGTATTCATTACTGATGCCTGTAGTTGTATTACCACCGGTTTTACTATTAGTCGTCCAATACGTTATAATCTTTAAATTTTTAGTCTGTATTCCATCTCCTGCTGAATTTACAGGCATGTCAATAAACATAGAGGTATCATTTAAATATATATCTGGACTTATCATTAATGTTGGAGCCTTTGTCCGAGTCTGTGAGAGTTCACCAACATAACTGCTGAGAACCGCTGCAATAATTACCGTTATAATCAGTAGGAGCATAACTCCAATTACCGGAGATACTGCGTTATCCTTTGTTGTGGTCTTGTTTACTGTCATCTTTTTTACCATTATGGATTTCAAATATCAGTCTTTAATTATTGGTATTACTACCTGCTAAATATATCCTTTGTTTAAGTAATATTGCTTGATTATTTTTTAAATAGATCAATAATTAATATATATTACCATTTTAGGTATATTTATGAAAAGTACCAATTTGTATTTCTAGTTTGTCTTCAAATTCTTTTCGGTTTGTAGATGTAAATTCATGTACAATATAATCCGGTTTGATAAATTCAACAATTTCGCGACATTTTGGATCAGTAAATGCTCGATGCTGATCAAGTTGTGCTACTAATGGCATGAGAATTGATAATTGATCTATATATGGAAAGTCATTAAACCCTACAGGTGGTTCGCAAAAGAAATTCTCTTTCTGAAAAGTTCCAGAAGTACTACATTGAAGATGAACAGAACGAATTCTTTCAATTGTAGAATTTGGAAGCCTCTTTAATAATTGAAGAATATGGTCAATTCCCTCTCTTTCATTGTCAACACATAACATATTCATCATATGTCCTGTATCAAGGATATAATGCCAGTTATTAAATTCAAGTTTGTCTTCAAGATATTTTACTTCTTCAGGTGATCCAAAGGTAAGTCCAGGCCACCACAAATTTTCAAGCGCGATTGTAACAGGTGGTTCTCCATCTGGAAACTGAGAAGAGACTGTATTTAAAAAAGAAACAGTAGTTGCAAGAACTTCTTTTGTGGTATATCTATGCTTTCTTGTGAAAAATTCATCAAGTTCAATATGCGTCACATGAAATACGGCATATGCAGGGTGTAATAACGCAGCATGATTTAAGTTATTTATAAAATTTTCAAGAAGATCTACTGGCTGTTTTCCGCCAAAATAGTACTGCTCTCGTAATGGCTCGCAATTTATTGGAATCGTTTCAGGTTCACGCCATAATCTTACCCACCCAAGCCAACCCGGAAGATGCACCGTTTTTACAAGGTTATCTGGAGTTCTCAAATCATTTTCTCCACCGGTCAGGAGTTCTATTCCTGATAACCCAAAAGATTGAATCATTTTTGAAACTTCATCCCATGAACCGTTGTATCTATCAAGATCAACTGAATAACCTGAAAAATTTGTAAGTTCTTGCATTGACTATAATATTTTCTTAATTAAGTAATAATTTTTTGCATATATTCAAGTGTTTAATACATAACTCCGTATAGAATTAGCAAGTCTTCTATTGTCAAGATCATCTATCCGAAGATATGTCGCATTTAATTCGCACGCAAGTGCTTTTGCAAGTTTTAGTTTTGGATAACCCTCTTCTGTATCAATTACTAAAAACCTGATCTTTTCGTTAGTAGCGTGATGAATAGAAGCAGAAAGTTCTGCTTTATAGCATCCGGAGTCACTTGCATTTCCTCGTCCATCAGTTAAAATGACAATCACTCTTGAATTTCCAGCAAGATGTTTCTCCATTCTCATAACACGGATTGCTTCATTTATCCCTTTTGGAAGTGGAGTTTTTCCACCTGTTGGAATTTCTTTTAAAAGCTTGTAAGCAAGTTCAGTGCTTTTTGTTGGGGAGAGTAGTAATTTTGCCTCATTTTTTCGAAAAGTCATAAGTCCAACTAGATCACGTCTCTTGTATGAATCAATAAGAAGGGAAAGTATTGCACCTTTTACAGCAATCATTCTCTTTTTTGCCCCCATAGATCCACTTGCATCAACAAGAAACAATAGCACATTTCCAGTTCTCTTTTCTCTTATCTTTTCTCTAAAATCTGATCTTTTGACTGTGATAGAAATGTTTTTATTTACTTTTTGCCTGAACTTCTGATATGGAGCAGCGGCTTTTATCGTCGGGAGAAGAGCAATATCATTCTTATTTTTAGAAAGATATCGACTGGAGATTGTGCGCCCGTTTTGAGAGTGGTCTGTTTTTTCACGGCTTCTTCCGGAGGGGACTTTTTCTGTATCAATAAGTTCACCAGATTCTAATTTTTTCTGCATTCAGGACAAAGATATCTTGTCTGACCACTTTCGCAATGAAAGATACAATCTTTATTAATAGTTCCTTTAGGTAAAAGATCTGCAACTGCCCTTACAGCCGTTGATTTTGCAGTAACTTTTTCACCACGAATCAGAACTCCACCAACAGAAGGATCTATTACATTAATCAACAGAGCATCTTTCATGTTTTCCTGACCAACAATAGCAGAAAACGGAAAATTAAATGTGTAATCTTCAGTTATTCTTTCCATTTTTGATACACCAGGAAAGCAGACGAATCCAGTTTTCTATTATTGAATCACGATCATCAAAAAAATGCGAATAGTCCGGTGATCGATAACCCATAAGTTCAGGATATCCTTTCATTATTACAAGTGCCGTTCTTTTACCAGCAGATTCAGGAATCAATCCCCATGATATCTCATCAACAATGTGAAGTATTGCTGCAGTCAGAGCAACACCGGCAGGATTTTTTTGAATTTCCGAAAGTTCTTTTGTAAATTCAGGTTTACGATTGTCTCCTTCCACAGCTGATGCAATTTTCCAGAGATCATTGACGGTTATTTCAAATCTATCAAGTCTTGTAAGTATATCACATTGTGATTCAGGATTTAAGTCAGATTGCTGTGAAAGGGCTTTTGTTGTTGCTTCTATTATGCATTTTCCAATAAGTTCACCAAGTTTTGAATGTTTGCCGGCATCGTGAAGATGATTTTTTGATTCCATATTGGAGATAACAGATATCTGATCTGTGCCTGATCCGGTTGCAATTCCATGTGAATATCTGCTTGGTGCCATTAACTGACCAACAGCCACTGTTTTAGCCTCAACTGCCGTCATTAAAGCTCTTATCAGTGTACTTTGTGAAAGATCTGCATTTATTATTAAAATTGTATTGATTGTGCCATTAAGGGGATGAAACCCGGAATCTTCTTCATAATATGAAGCAGGATCTCCAGCTCTTCCGCCATTTACTTCTATTCCGGCTGTTACTATAGCAGTTACATCAAGATCTCTGAAACTTTTGTTTATTATTGCAGCATATTTCATGTTAGCAGCTGTTAACATTCCTGCTGATCGTTTGGGATCAAGTAAAAGTCGCTCTGCTACTATCTTTAGATATGCAGGGACACTTCCACCTTCTAATGTATGTGCAGAATGTCCTTTTCCTGAATGTAATGGATGATGATTGAATATTCCATCTGGATCTTCCATATATCCACCATTTAGATGGGAAATTGTAACACAATTCCGGTTTTTTGGAAGTTTTGTAACGATAGAATTCTCACTACGATAGATCTTTTCCTTTCCAGAGGTTTCATGTATAAGTTGAAGTTCATATTCAGGATTTATTATAGTTTCAGCCAAAGAATCAGATCCTTATCTATTCTGTTAGAATTATATTTATTTATAATAGTGTTATCTCAGTTTATGGTTGGTAAGAACACTGATATTTTATTAAACTAAATAATTTTTGAGAGGGTATGTAATTTTGCATATATTAACTCCGGCAACTGGCATTATCCTATAGCATTAGAAGCAGAGAAGGAATTGAAAGATTCTGGAGTGGATGTTAATCTTATTCTGACGGATAGTGCAAAACTTGACAGTGATGAGAGAGAATTTGTTGCATTTCTTAATCAACTTAAAAGATGTAATTTTCTTTTAATCTCCATCCATGGAAGTACAACCCATTTTTATTAAGACCATATGCAGTGATTAAAGTGTTTTCCATGTGGAAGGGTAATGATAACTATGGTTGGAAGAGCAAATCTTAAAATTTGTTTGCATATTTTGTTTATAACCTATTAGAATGAAAGGTCTTAGCTAAAGTTGATAGATGTATTATAGTTGTAGAAAAAAACCAAATTTCAAACAATTAATTGGATAAAGCCCTAAACTAATTGATTTTTAAAACATGTATTTGTAATGTTACAATAGAGGATTGTAAAAACATAATTAATATATTTTTTCAATGAATAATTTCTATATATAATAACAACTGATCTATTATCTGAACTAATTAATTAGATATATTATTGTATATAACAGACTTTTTTGAATTTAATTAATCCAGTGAATATTCTCCGTTTTTTTGGTTTGATTATACTATAAGACCAATTCATTTACAGATGCATAACTTTTTGTTGAAATCTCAGTTTTATTATCTTATAGTGTCAGTGGGCATGAATTTTGATTTCACCTTTATTTCATAGATTACATATCTCTTAATCATGCGTTTGAAAATTTGTTTTAGGATCTTAAATCTCAACTTGAATCAGTTGATTTTCACAAATATACGTTAAAATATTGGTTATTGAAACTTTAATTTATATTTATATTCTTTTAATTTGCCTGATTCAATTAAAACTGAATAACCGTGTTTTCTTACATTATAGTGATACTTATTTATAATCATAAGTATAATTTTAGTTATATCAAAACATATTGTTTTGGTTGTGATGACTGACAATGATATTACTTGACCTTTGAGTTATCACGTTAACGGTAAATTCCTCAATCACATCGCATGAGAATTTAAAGTTTTTGACGGAATGTAATATCATTAAACTATCCGGCAGGGATAAAATTCCTGTTATGGATTTTAAAAGGAATGATTTAATGAAATCTATGAAAGATTCAGCAGTATCACCTGTTATCGGAGTGCTTCTGATGCTGGTGGTTTGTATTATTCTTGCAGCTGTAGTGAGTTCGTTTGCCGGTGGGTTAGCCGGTACAACATCAGCAACCCCTTCAGCTTCAATTGATGTGAAAATTGCCGATAATGATGGTGCATGGCAGTTTACAATGGAACATTTAAGTGGAGATGCTCTTCCGACTAAGGATTTAAACATTATTACGTCCTTCACAAACTCTACAGGATATACCTATAAACATACACAGACTCCTGCTAGTTCGCTTGTCTCAATTTGGGGTGGATACGCTGATACTCGTGTCCCATTCTTAAATGACATGAAAGCAGCTGGTGGAGCAGCAAAGGCAGCTGCTCATTTTGGTAACTATACATTCAAGACTGGTGATATTGCATCAACAGGTGACAATGCAGGAACTAATGAACTGTTCGGCTTTAATTTAACTAAAGAATCTGATTTCAAATCTGGTGCAACAGCACAGGTGGACATACTACATGTTCCAAGTCAGAAATTAATGTATTCAAAGGAGGTTGTTATCCGATGAAATCTATAAAAGATTCTGCAGTATCTCCAGTTGTTGGAGTACTCCTGATGCTTGTTGTGACAATTATTATTGCTGCAATTGTCAGTTCTTTTGCCGGTGGACTTGCTTCAGATCAATCAAAAGCTCCACAGGCATCATTATCTATGAGTTATCACATTGATGGATTTAATAGTTCTGAAAAATCAAATTTAACTAATTATCTTGAATTTAAGCACAATGGAGGAGATGCATTCAGTATTAATGATATAGAAGTTGAGCTCCAATCTCAAGATACAAAAATTACAATTTCCAATGCAGATACAATTAATACCAGTACATCAATACTACCATCTACTATTAAGAAGTATCTTGAAGAAATATCCCCAGCCGATGGTGGCGATAAAATGATTCAGCCAGGTGATATTTTCAGACTATATGCGGATGGTGCAACGCCAATGAAAGATTATGGTAGCTATGGAGTCTATCCTGCATCTATTAGTTGGAAACCTGTGGAAGCAGTGAGTGGAATGTCACTATCCCAGAATACTCAATGCGAGTACAAGATTGTAGATAAGAACAGTGGAAAAACAATTCAACAGGGAACCTTTGTTATTACATAAGGGCATCTCTTACTTTTTTTCACTGATTCTTAGTTTATGTTCAGGGTAGTAATATTATTGGGATTTGCAGATCTGTTGGAATATATCTTTTTTATATGATTCAGGTTCGATTTAGACCAAATCTTCAGAACTTAAGGTTACACACATTCTATTCAACCAATAATTTTCTTTGA
>CAYSSW010000009.1:0-49913 GCA_964434005.1 uncultured Methanospirillum sp. | reverse complement strand
AGTTTAGCTTTACATGTAATTAATTTTTTAAAAAAAGATCTGCGGATGATGGGTTAAATCATAGAATATCTGCAAAAATAAAACCAGAACAGGACCGAAGGTAATAAATCAGGAAATTTATCCAATCACCCTGATGTCTACAAAATGTAGCATAATCCATATTAATGCCTGAATCAGATGAATTATACTTCAAAGCTTCCATGAAAGCATCTTTTGCCTCCTTCTCTTTTCCATAACCATCATAAATTTTTCCTTTCATTGCATAGCCCTGTCCATATTCAGGATTAATACTGACAGCTTTATCTACATAATCTATGCCACTAAAATCTCCAAGTTTGGTACACGATAGTCCATAACCTGCTAAAACCTCATAATTATCCGGGTATTTATCAAGAATTTTTGAATATATATCTTTAGCAGTATCATATTTTTCAAGTTTCAATGCGCAATAGCCCTGATTTAATAGTATCTTGTATTTATCAGGAGTAATTGTAAGCATCTGATCAAAGATGTCAAGAGTATCATGATATCTCATAAGTTTATACTCAACGACGCTTGAAGCATCCCAGGCCCCGTTAAACCTTACATCTTCGGCAAGTGATATTAAATAAAGGTTAACTGGTTCCATGTCAGTAGTAATCTTTAGATCAGAATTTCCCTTATAATACCAGAGTTTTTCATTATCTTCTGCTGAAAAGCCTCCATCATATGAAACCAATGCATTCTTCCAATCATTTTGACTAAAATATGCCTCTCCAAGAAGGAAAAATCCGGGGGTGAAAGTTGGATCAATTATTCTTGACGCTTTTGCAGATGATATAACTTGCTGATAGTCACCTTTTTCTAACAAAACATACCCTTTATTCAAATGTATTACAGGAAGATCCTTATTTTTTGAGAGTGCTATATTAAATGCATCAAGTGCATCATCTGTTTGCCCTAGAGCATCATAAGTTAATCCAAGATTGTTCCAGCAGACAGCATACGAGTCATTAAGAGATCCTGCCTTTAGAAACATCTTTTGTGCTTCCTCATAATCTCCATTTCGATACATCGCAACCCCCTGGACATTATATACAACAGGATCATTTGGATTTTCTTCTATTGACTTTTGATATGCATCAATTGATCTTTTAGAATCGCCAAGATTAGCCCATGAACTACCAATTATATGATATGCATAACTGTCAGTAGGTGAAAGGGCAATGCAATGGTTTGAAGCATTTATGGCTTCTTTATAATCACAGGCATTATAAAGAATAAGAGCCCGGTATTTCCAGGCTGTAAGATTATCTGGTTCCTTTGTTAGAATAAAATCATTTTCATTGAGGAGATCTTCTTCGGTGATATTTTCATCAAAAACAATATGTGTGGCATTTACTAAATGAACTGAAAAAAAAATAACTGAAAGAAAAAGCAGAAGTATTATCCCTAAACTAAAGGTTCTTCCAGTCATTTAATTATCCTAAAAAAGGTGTATTATTGTTTATTGCCGGTACAAAGATTTAGATCTTTTCCAAGACACCCTACTGCATCAGCACGGCAACGCTGGCAATGCGACATCTGTTTTACATAAGGTTTACATTTTTCCTGCATTGCAAGTTTTTCTTCAAGTGTCGGTGGTTGAATGTCTGCAAATTTACCTTGGGAGATCAATGGGATGATATTATGGATATATACCCCCATACTGCTGATTTCCTTAGCAATATCCATAATTTCATCTTCATTTATTCCCGGAATGTATACTGTATTGATTTTTATAATCATTTTTTTCTCTATTGCAAGTTTGATCCCCTTTAATTGCTGATTTAGAAGGATCTTCCCCATTTCAACACTTGAATAATAACGTTTGTTTTTATAATCAATATACTGATAAATCCTGGCAGCAGTTTCCGGTTTTATAGCATTAATGGTGACGGTAACATTTGAGACACCACATTCTACCAGTTTATCAATTGATTCTGGAAGAAGAAGACCATTTGTAGAGAGACAGAGGACAAGATTTGGGTACTTGTCATGAATCAGTTTTAAGGTATCAAAAGTCTCCTCATTTGCTAGTGGATCTCCAGGTCCAGCAATTCCAGCAACTTTTATAAATGGGTGGTTTTCAATAATTTCGGTGATCTTTTCAAGAGCAATTGCAGGTGTTAAAACTTCACTTGTAACTCCCGGTCTACTCTCATTAACACAATCAAATTTTCTGACACAAAAATTACATTGAACATTACATTTCGGTGCTACTGCAAGATGAGCCCGTCCAAAAGTATGACTTGCCTTTTCACTATAACACGGGTGTTCCTGAATCTTTCGCATCTGATCAGGATCCCACTTTATTTTATGCCCTTCTATTTCAGTCTCTTGATATTTATCAGAAGTTTCGCTTGCCATTCTGAAACTTATGCTTCAAAAGTATTTTTACTAATCGATATGACAAAAAAGTTAGAACGTTGATGGCTTAAAGGAGAATTTATCCTCAGAATCATTCTTCATTTCATCTAATTTAGCACAGCCTTCGATATTTTTAATACTATCAGATTCTTCATCACAGTTATCATAGACTTCAACACACTTATCTTCATCAGGCTTTATCAGATATGTAAGTTCAAGCACTCCATTTTCAAATGTCCTGTTACATGAGGATTCAATTACCGGGGGGATTTTAGCAGAATTTCTATATCTAAGTTTCCCATTAAATCCAATAATGTGAAGAGCACCATCAGCAAGAGCCACTTTGATATGTTCATCAGAGAGGCCTTTAAGTTCACATGTAATACTGACTTTTCCATTCCACTGTGCAACTTCAATTGTAGGATGTTCTACATCAGATCCTGATGTATTGAAGGGATTTCCATTCCCTCCAGGCATCGGACCGCCGGCCATGATGATATTTACCCCTACCAATCCTGGTTTTATGGAACCAGAATTAAAAGCCTGCGACAGGACTCTTTTTAATAAATCTTCAATATTTTTGAATTCTTCAGGGGGAACATCACTCATTTTTTCACATCTTAAGATTTCTTACTGTTTATATTGTCTGGATTTACTTATCAAGTTCCTGTGTCAACCGCTCAATTTCACCAAAATCTTTGACTGGTTTTTCATAGATCGCGGCAGATAACTCCTGATATTTATCATCTTTAACCTTTTCCCCGGCTTTAATAAGCAAGTCCCTTCCAGAGTAAAGAATTTCTTTTTGTCTTTCATTGTAAAGAAAATCCCAACTCATCCACTCATACAACTTTCTTGATTCTACATCAAGTGAGGGCCGAACTTTTAATGCTGCCTCTGCAAAATGTGCCTTTGTAATACGGACATTTGCAAGTGCTTCATCCATCTCTCTATCAGATCTTCCATTCATCAGGGCAATAAATTCACGCATTGCGGCAAGTTTAGCTTCTCTGACAAGTGCTTCAATATCAGCACCGACAAATCCTTTTGTCTGTTTTACGAGGTCCTCAATTGTGATATCCTTTGTCAGCAATGTATCTGCATCCTTAAGATAGACTTCAAAGATTTTCCTGCGCCCTTCTTCATCAGGAGCAGGTACATAGATATGACGCTCAAGTCTACCAGGCCGGAGTAAAGCATCATCTAACATATCAGGCCTGTTTGTAGCACCAATTATTGTGACATTTTTCAGCTCTTCTAATCCATCAAGTTCTGTTAAGATCTGTGATACAACACCTTCTGTTACATGAGTTGAATCGGTAAATCCACCCCGTTTTGGAACAAGTGCGTCAATTTCATCAAAGAAGATAATTGAGGGAGCTGCCTGTCTTGCTTTTCTAAATATTTCTCGTATTCCTCTTTCAGATTCACCAACCCATTTTGACATTAGTTCAGGCCCTTTTATAGAGATAAAGTTGCATTCACTTTCATGCGCTACAGCCTTTGCCATCAGGGTTTTACCAGTTCCTGGAGGCCCGAACATTAAAATTCCTTTAGGAGTCTTTGTGCCTAATTTTTTAAACACATTTGGATATTTAATTGGCCATTCAACAGCCTCTTTTAGGTCTTTTTTTATCTCCTCAAGTCCACCTACATCATTCCATGTGACATTAGGTATCTCAATTAAGACCTCACGCATTGCAGAAGGCTCAACATGGGATAGTGCGGCCTGAAAATCATCAGATGTAACTTTTATGCTCTGAATTAATTTTTTATCAATATTTCCTTCTTTTACATCCTTTGGGGGTACTTTTTCAAGTATTTTCCTCAAAGCATGCATTGCTGCCTCTTTTACTACAAGACTGATATCAGCACCGACAAATCCATGGGTCTGATTTGCATAGGGTTGGAGAAACATTCTCCGCCTGATATTATTCTCAACTTCTTCTTTTTGAAGTGCCAAATCAGAGAAACGTCTCTTAAATTCTTTCTTCTTCTCATCATCAGTCTCTTTTGAAATCCGATCCTGAGTTTCTTTTAAGTCATCAGAGAGTTTTGACAGGTTTACTTTTTCATCTTTGGTCAGAGTATCATCAGCAATTGTTATTCCTGACATATCAAGAGGGACATTTCTTGCATGAATATTGAATATATTAAGTCGTCCTGATACATCAGGGATTCCTATTTCAATTTCACGGTCAAATCGACCACCACGCCGAAGAGCCGGATCAATATTATCCGGAAGGTTTGTAGCAGCAATTACAACAACCTTTCCTCTTGTTTTAAGCCCATCCATTAAAGACAAAAGCTGGGCTACAATCCTACGCTCAACCTCTCCCTTTGTCTCTTCACGTTTTGGAGCAATTGAATCAATTTCATCGATAAATATGATCGAAGGTGCATTCTCTTCAGCCTCTTCAAAGACTTCACGAAGCTTTCCTTCAGACTCACCATAGTATTTGTTCATTATTTCAGGCCCTGAAAGGGTTATGAAATGAGCATTAACTTCATTCGCAACAGCTTTTGCAATCAGAGTCTTTCCTGTTCCTGGCGGGCCATAAAGGAGTACTCCTTTTGGAGGTTCTATACCAAGTCGTTCAAATAATTCAGGATTTCTTAAAGGAAGTTCTATCATCTCACGGACAAGTGAGAGTTCCCTGTTAAGACCTCCAATATCCTCATAATGGACATCAGGAACAAAACTTTTTTGAGTTTTTTCAGTTTCAGATGCTTTGGAAGAACGGTAAGAACTGCCTTTTATATGGGGATCAATTACTTTTATCTTGGTTTTTTCAGATGCAAATACAGCTCCTGAAGGATCTGTCTTACTAACTACTATTACTGCATAAGCATATGACCCACCAAACATTCCTTTTGCCATACCAAAGTCATCAAATGGGTTATTCTGATACCCAACAGGAATCTTATACGCTTTACCAAGATACAAAACCTCATTCTTCAAATCCGAACTTAATACCTGTTCAAGTTGTTCCCTATCCAGCCCTTCGACATTTTGAATTATCTGAAATTCAATGGATTTTCCTTCATAGACTCTGGCCTTTCTGATAGTGACCTGTTCACGAATACCAGCTCCAGAACGTCTTCTAATATTACCGTCGATATAGATGGTGTCAGCATATGGCGAACTGGAAGGATATACTGAAGCATATGTCCTTTCAGTTCCTTCGACTTCGATGATATCTCCCCGTGAGAGAGATAATTTTTCCATCACCTCCCAAGAAACACGGGCAATATCTTTACCAACATCCTGATTCTGAAGAGCTTCCTCTACTACTAATGTAACTTCATCCTTTGTCATGATAAATCAACTCTTTGATTTACCTAAAGTTAGGTGTGTTTAGTATTTAATTATTTTGGTCTTGCAAACCTGTTTCATAACGAAGAAGATTTTCGATTTTTGCAGTAAGATTTTTAATCTCTTCGGGATTTTTTACTTGCCAGAAGGTTTTTTCACGAAACTCAAAAAGGACAGATGAAAGTTCTGGACTCAATTCTTTCTTTAGAGAGTATGAGTCTATTTTTGCAATCAGAAGCGCAGCCCGCATTAAAATATCACGAGTGTTCTTAGGGTACATTAGTTCCCATGAGCCTGATTCAAAAACCTCAAGATTTTTATTCTCAAGAGTGCCCTGCATCCTCTGCCTGACTTTGTTCATAATCTCATATTTTATGGAAAAATCAGGGATATGATTATATTCGGTATATTTTATGTAGAGATCATCAATTATCTCCATCTTCAGTTCTCTGACATATGCAGAAATATCAGCTCCTACAAAACATTTCATATCCGCGGCAATTCTTTCAAGATCAGTTTTATCAGTAAATAAATGGAGAATATCTGCAAGATACAAATTTAGTATATCACATCTCCCATTCAGATCAGGAGCAGGTATGTGAATATGTTTTTCGAGCCTGCCTGGCCTTAATAGCGCTGGATCTAACATATCAGGCCGATTTGTTGCTGCGATAACTATTACGTCCTTTAACTCTTCAATTCCATCCATCTCAGTTAATATCTGTGAAAGCACATTTTCACTTACACGTGAGCCGGATCCCATCCCTCTCTTTTGAACAAGAGCGTCTATCTCATCAAAAAATATTATGGCCGGAGCTGATTGACGAGCTTTTCTAAAAGCTTCACGAACCTGTTTTTCAGAGTCTCCAACCCATTTTGATAACAGTTCAGGCCCTTTTATAGAAATAAAATTCATACGGGTTTTAGCGGCTATTGCTTTTGCCAAAAGTGTTTTTCCAGTTCCGGGAGGACCAAATAAAAGAATCCCGCGAGGTGGCTTTATCTTAAACTGATCAAAAAGAGGTCTTCTTTTCATTGGCCATTCAATGACCTTTTCAATCTCATGTTTAACATTATCAAGTCCGGCGACCATATCCCAGGAAATCTCCGGTACCTCAACATAGAGTTCTCTCATGGCAGAAGGTTCAACAAGTTTTCTTGCTTCAAGAAAGTCTAAATTTCTGATAACAAGAGAATCAATTACTTCAGGTGGAACTTCCTGACCCTCTTTCATTTTAGACATTACTGACCGTAGAGCATGCATTGCAGCCTCTTTACAATGAAGTGCGATATCTGCCCCTACAAAGCCATAGGTAGATTCTGCATATAGATCAAGATTGACATCCTCTGATAGGGGCATATTTCTTGTATGCACATGAAATATCTCAAGTCTTCCAACTTTATCAGGGATTCCAATCTCAATTTCTCTATCAAAGCGTCCACCACGCCGAAGAGCGGGATCAATAGTATCAGGCATATTTGTGGCAGCAATTACAACAACCTGGCCACGGCTGGCAAGTCCATCCATCATTGTCAGGAGTTGTGCGGTAACTCTTCGTTCTACTTCTCCGGTAGTATCCTGTCTTTTTGGAGCAATTGAATCTATTTCATCTATAAAAATGATTGATGGCGCCTTCTCTCGTGCTTCATCAAAGATCTCACGGATCTTCTTTTCAGAGTCTCCATAAAACCTGCTCATCACTTCAGGGCCAGATAGCGTAATAAAATGTGCATCTACTTCACTAGCCACGGCTCTTGCAAGAAGAGTCTTTCCTGTCCCTGGAGGACCATAAAGGAGGACACCCTTTGGAGGATCAATTCCAAGTCGTTCAAATACCTGCGGATATCTTAAAGGGATCTCAATCATTTCCCTGATTAGACTAATCTCACGAGATAATCCTCCGATATCTTCATAATGGATATGTACATCCTCTTTTTTTGATTCGGCGGTATGATATGGAACTTCGCTTAAGACAACTTCCGTTGAAAAGGTTACAACTCCAGTTCCTTTCGGTGAGATAGATGAAACGACAAAAGTGACAGTATTTCCTATTAAATCAAGCCGGACAGTTTGTCCAACAATTACGCCGCGACCGCGAAGTTTCTTCGCTAAAAGAATCTCCGGATTATTAAGATTTACAGTGGTGATAGGCTGGAGAACAAGTTTTACTAAATCATGAACAGGAACACGCCGGATTATTACTTTATCATCTATTCCACATCCGGCATTACTTCTAATCTCTCCATCTATTGCAATAAAATTTCGTTCATGATTTGTTCCCTGCGATGTCCATGCGGTCGCAACCGTTCTCTTAGCGCCAAGTATCTCAATAAATTCGCCATTTACAACGCCTATTGCCCGCATGAGAGCAGAATGTAATCTTGCTATTCCTTTTCCGGCATCCTCTTCTGATGCCCTGCGGACTTCTACCTTGATTCCACATGGAACTGTCATTCATCCTCTCCGCAGTAAAAAATTCCTTTTTCGGTTACAATTATCTGCATTCTTATATCAAAAACCCCAGGCGGAATAAAAGGTCTTTCCTGATCAGAATAAGCAATCCCTATCCTTCGAATATCAGGATTTTTCTTTAAGAATCGATCATAATAACCGCCTCCATACCCAAGTCTTGTTCCTGATCTGTCAAATCCAAGAACCGGGAGAATTGCAACATTAATCTCTTCAGGAAGGACAGGGATCTCATTTCCAATGGGTTCAGGGACAGAAAATGTACTTGTAATTAAAACAGAAGGATCTTGGATGTAGGAAAGGCGAAGGCTTGTATCTTCCTTTTGGATAATAGGCACAGCTGTTCTTATTGAGTTTGAAAGAAGATACTCAATAAAGGATCTCGTATCAACCTCTGGTGTTTTAGTGCAGTATACTAAAACATTGTCACCAATACTCACAAGTTCCTGAAGGTACCTACAGATAATCTCAGACTTTTGAGCTCTATCTTCTTTTGGAATATCCCATCGTATAGTTTTTAGTATGTCCCTAAGTACTGCCTTTCCCACCGGCATATTATGTTATTGTCCCCTTTAACAGTTGATTGTTACTGTCATCAGTTCAGAGGTACTGTCATGTTATCCATAATTGCATAGAATTCTCTTGATTCAAGAAGTCCAAGATCCGGGATAGTATTATCGGGCTTTTTATACTGTTTCATAACCTGATATTCAAGCCATGTTGCATATAGTGAAATCGGCGAAGTCTTAATTGTGACCATATCAGGATATGTTGGATCAGACCTGTTTAACTTGCCGATTGTATCTATTATATTGATTGTTCTCGTCGCGGCCATATTATATCCCTGTCTTAAATCTTCCATTCCGGGAGAGATATTATAATTTCGGCTTTCATTTACATTCTTTGTTAACCGAAGATGAGCATATTCAAGTGAGATATTTTGAATCTCTGGTATATTATAACTAAATGAACCATCAACTCTTCCTTTTATATCATATAAATCAGGAATCCAGTAATTCTGCATGAATGAGAGATAATCCTCATCATAAGTGTTTGGAATAACAGGAGCCGGAGCAATATCTGAATAAATTGAGGAATTGATAACTGAATAATTATTTGAAGGAGTTACAGAAGTGACTATTGGAGTTACTGAAGGAGTAACAGTTGGACTGACTGAACTGTTATCAGATAGAACAAAATCTGCCATAACAAAACTGTTTATTGAAAGAACAAGAATAAAGATGCAGACGTAAAGGATTTTTTTTAAATAATTATCAGACATTTTGATCACTTCTATATTATAATAATTATAATAAGATATTCTATACTACAAGAATTATTCTATACAATTTATTATATTAATTACTATAAATCTTATTGAATTACCAAAAACTCACCAATCATTATATGAGAACAAATCAAAACTCTAATGGATAATTTGATTAGTTTAACAAGAGTTCTTCATGTTGATGATGAACCAATACTTGGGGAAATAACACGTTTATATCTTGAAAATAAAGGAGCATATACAGTTGATTCAGTTACAAGCGGAGAGGAGGCGTTATTAAAACTTAAGGAACAAAGCTATTCTTGCGTAATATCAGACTATGAAATGCCGGAGATGAATGGTCTTGAATTATTGTCTAAGATCAGGGAATCGGAGCCTGAAATGCCATTCATTCTTCTTACAGGTCATGAACGGGAACTGGTCCTTATTGATGCTTTTAGCAGAGGCGCGGATTTTTATATACAGAAGGGAACGGACATCAAGGCATTAATTACTGAAATAGTGCATACAGTTCAATATGCAATAGACAAACGTGATTCAGTAAAAGCTCTTAAAAGAAGGGAACGTATTCTTGAAACTACAGGACTTGTTGGAAACCTTTTTTTAAGCGGACTTCCATTTGATATCGCACTTGAAAAAGCACTTACGCTTTTTGGACTTTCAATTGATGTTGATGATGTAAGATTGTTTACTTATCGGATGGGAAGTTCTAAAACGAATATCTTTGCTCAAAAATCGTATTGGAACCGATTTGACTATATGGAGAAACAAAGATTAGGCTTTTTAAACAAATCATCTTATCTTGTCCTTTCTCAATCAGATTTAAAGCCTGAACATCTGTTTAGACTTAATAATGGAGAACCAGTCTTCTTTTTTGCAGAAGATTCTCAGGATAATACATTCTTTTCATCACTTAATATCAAAACAATGGCAATAATACCGATATTTGTAGACGAAAAATTATGGGGTATTATCTGGTTTGCAGATTGTATCACAAGCAGAAACTTTCCGGAGAAAGAAGTTGATATCCTTCTGACTATTTCTGCATTAATAGGATCTGCTATCCAACAAAATCATGTTAAACAACGTCTGATAGAAGCACGTGAGCAATATAGATCATTATATCATGGAATGAACGGTCTTTTTGATCAGGTTCCTGATATATACTGGGCTGAGGATCCAGCTGGAGGTATTGTATTTGCAAACCGACCGGTTTTTGGCCCTTCAGAGACCCTTATACGATTGCGTGATAAGTTTAAATCTTCTGATAAACATGAAATCTCAGAAATATCTGAACACTCCCCAAAAAATCATATAATGCAATCAGATGTCACATTAGACATAGATGATAATCCCAAGATATTTGAAGTAATTCAGACAACATACCCAGATAATATGGGCAGAATAGCCGGAAGGATACATACTGCGCGTGATGTCACAAATGATCGTAGAAATAAATCCATACTTGTTAAAGAAAGAGCAAGATACAAAACAATTTTTGAAAATTTTCCAACAGGTCTTATTTCTGTGAGTGATAACGGACAATTAACCGGAATTAATCAAAAAGCAAGAGTTATTCTTAATCTTGACAATTCTGATGATATGAATGCACTAATCAGTGAGTTAAGCCCGTCTCTCAAGTTTATGTGGACAGCTATAAATAGTATGGAAGCTGCGGAGCGAAAAAGGCAGATTCTAAACGGATATCACTTTTCGGATGAATCAAATTCCCAGTCCAACCTATACTATACAATTAAATTCCTTGATGAGAAAGAAACAAACGAACTTTTGATATCAATTGATATGAAGAATAAGACTGAAACTGAGGAATTATAATATTCCTTTCTTTTCTCTGCCAAGAGTAAGAGCATTGAATTATGCTATGTGATTCTAATAATAGAAGATAGGGATTAACCCACTACCAAAGAAAAAAGAATATCTCAAAAATGGCTATGGTGGGATTATATTTGAAAAATATTTTTTATCCATAGAGAAACCTCCCTTGAAGTTATAATAAGCAGCGGAATTGACATTTAATCAATGAATTAATTGATAATTCTTCAAAAAAAAGAAAATCACTCATCTGCTCCCTGATAATAATACTCCCCTCTACTTTTCTGATCTCTGTCAAGGAAAGACTGAGGTTTATTAACTCTTGGTCGTCCGCTCTTATCTCGTCTGAACGTAACACCAAGCGAAGATAAAAACTTATTCATACCAACTCTCATATCATATGGCCCTGAAGACTCACCATTAACTCCAGGCTCACCATCAAAAACAAGCAATCTGTCACTGATGATATCAATCAGATAAATGTCATGATCAATTACAAGGACAGCAGCATCTCTTCCTTCTACCTGACTTCTGAAGATTTTGGTCAGTTTCATCCTCTGTTCTACATCAAGATGTGCACTTGGTTCATCAAGTACATAGAGATCTGCAGGCCTCGCAAGACATGCTGCAATTGCAACACGCTGAAGTTCTCCACCAGATAATGTATTAAGCGAAGACTGGAAGATATCCTGAAGTGATAAAGGCTCTAAAATATCATGCTGAAACTGTGGGGAATCAAATCTCTTTGTTAGCTGCCGGAGATAGTACTCAACAGTATCAGTTGAATCTGTCTTTATATATTGAGGTTTATAAGAAATCCTAACAGTATCAGGCATCTCACCGGAATCCGGTTTTAGAACACCGGCAAGAAGATTTGCAAACGTTGATTTTCCAATACCATTTGCACCAACTAATCCAATAATTTCTCCTGATTTAATCTCACCACCATTAACTTTCAGATGGAAATTTTCAAAACTTCTTTTCATTGAAGGAATCTCAAGAAGGCTGTTCTTTTCTGCTCCTTCTTCATGGGCTCTCTGCTCAAACGAAACCTTATAATCCCGAAACCTTACATTTTCCTCAACTAAAAAGCCATCAAGATACTGATTAATTCCAATTCTTACCCCTTTCGGTCTTGTAATTATACCAAATACTGATGGTTTACCATATCCGATATGAACAGTGTCGGCAAGCATATCAAGAATTGCAATATCATGCTCAATGATAACAACCGGCTTATTCTCGGCAACCTCCCGGATTGCCTTGGCGGCGGCCATCCTCTGATAAATATCAAGGAAAGGTGTCACTTCATCAAGGAAATAAAAGTCTGTATCTCTTGCAAGACAGGCAACTAATGCAACCCTCTGAAGTTCTCCTCCGGAAAGAGTCTCTATCGGTTGAGATAATATACTCTTTAGGGATAAAAGATCGATATAATGGTCAAGTTCTCCTCTTTCATCTGTGGTTTTAAGAAGATCAGAGACCTTTCCCTTGAAAACCTTTGGAATTGCATCAATATACTGAGGTTTTATTGAGACCTTTACACCACCTTTTGAAAGGATCTGTAAATACTCAAAAAGTTCTGTTCCGGTGTATTTCTTAAGAATTGACTCCCAGTTTGAATTTTCGTCAAATATTCCAAGGTTTGGAACAATCTGACCTGATAGTATCTGAAGAGAAGTTGATTTTCCAATACCATTTGCACCAAGAACACCGGTTACCTTTCCCTGTACAGGAGAAGGCAGGCCATAGAGCACAAAACTGTTTGGCCCATATCTGTGTGTCGGGTATTCAAGTTCTTCAGGAAGGGTTATGATATCAATTGCCTCAAATGGACATTTTTTGATACAAATCCCACAACCAACACATAATTCTTCGGAGATTAGGGCCTTATCATTTTCATCAAGAACAATTGTTTCATCTCCTGTCCTGACCCGTGGACAATAGTGAATACATTCTGTTCCACATTTACGTGAATGGCATTTATCCTGATGTACTATCGCGATTCTCATATTATCAGGCTGAGTTTTCCATTGTTGCGGTCAGAAGAATTGTCCATGAAATAAACCAGAAGGCAAATGTCATAAAAGCCTGATAGAACCAGTCTTTCTTTTGCAACCTCTCTGGATGCAATCTTAGTAGCATAAAGACATGTTTCTGTATCAAAATACATGCAACAAGAACTAGCAGGGCATATATTGTTGAGCGCGATCCACCTGTTTCTGTTGCTGCCATTTCTGAAAGAAAACATATTACTGCGGCGATAAGTCCTGCAAAAACTGCTACAAGCGTTCGGATTGACCGGCCGGTATAACCTTCTGGGGCAGGTTTTTCTGCCGTTTTAACAGTCTGACTTTCCGCTGCATCTGCAGCCTCCGGAATATCTGATTGTTGGGAATTTATTTTAGACATGCGATGATTGTCTTATTTTTTTAGTATTGAGTCCATATCTATTTTGGTATTATTATGGCAACAGGTCAGGGAATGAGGAGTGTAGATCTTGTGGCAGTTACTGCTGAACTGCAACAGATGCTGCCTCTCTGGGTACATAAAGTCTATCAGAGGGAGGACCGGCTTTGTGCCATCAGGTTCAACAATATAGACAGAGTAAAGAAGACAATAATAATAGAGCCTGGAAAAAGATTTCATCTTGTCAATGAAGTTCCGGATATGCCTCAAATTCCGCCAGCATTTGCGATGTTTCTTCGCAAATATATTAATGGCGGGAGAGTCGATAAGATCTATCAGGTAGGACTTACCAGAACTATTATTATAGATATCCTTAAGAGTGAACAGGTTTTTCATCTGATAATTGAAGTGTTTGATGAGGGAAATGTAATCTTATGCTCCGAAGATTTTAAAATAATCCAACCACTTATCAGGCAGAAATTTAAAGATAGAACAGTACTTCCGGGAGCAGAATACATCCTTCCACCACCTGATGTTAGCGTTATAACACAAGAGGAATTTTCAAAACTTTTGTCTGAAGATGATAGGGATATAGTAAGATCACTTGCTGTCGGGTCATTTCTTAGCGGTATGTATGCAGAATATATCTGTGAAGTAACCAAAACAAACAAGGATACTCCTGCAAAAGAGGCTGATGCAGTCTTAATATATAATGCAATTAAAACCCTGATATCTGATGTACAAACAAAAACACAGCCAATTATTGCAGATAATGGATGTCATCCCCTGACCCTGAATATCCCTGAAAGTAGAATCCTTGGTCATTATCCATCAATGAATGAAGCAATGGCTTCATTTTTACCTACTACACCCAAAGAACAGAAAAAGAATAAAAGACCAAGCCTGTCACGTGAAGAAAGAATAAGACTACAACAGACTGAAGCTGTCAAAAAATTTGAACGAAACATCGAAAAGAATGAAAAAATCGCCGAGACAATTTATGAGCATTACACTGAAGTAACAGAAATTATAACTGTCCTGTCTAATGCATCAAATAATCATTCCTGGCAGGAAATTGAAGAGATCTTAAAGAAAGACACCTCTGGAAAGAGTAAGACTATAAAAAAGATCTACCCTGAAGATGCAGCTGTTGATTTGGATATTGGACAGATAATAAAAATCTATATTCATAGTACAATTGATCAAAATGCCGGTGTATATTACGATTTAGTGAAGAAATTTAAGAAGAAACTTGCCGGTGCAAAAGTTGCAATGAGTAAAACTGTTACAGCGCCGCCAAAACATAAACCAGGATATACTCGTCCAAAGAAGAGATGGTTTGACAGATTTAGATGGTTTTATACAACCGATGGAACTCTTGTGCTTGGCGGAAGAGATGCCGGGCAGAATGAAGATCTTGTTAAAAAATACCTTGAAGGAAAAGATACTTTTCTTCATGCAGATATACATGGTGCAAGTGTCATAGTTGTAAAGGGAGAAACCACCTGTTGGGATGAGATCTCTAAATTTGCAGCTGTCTTTTCAGGAGCCTGGAGATCAGGGCATGCATCAGCCGATGTTTTTGCAGCAAGACCTGATCAGGTTTCTAAAACAGCAGAATCCGGAGAATATCTCTCACGTGGTTCTTTTGTTGTCAGAGGAGAAAGACGTTGGTTTAAGGATATTACCCTTGAGACTGCCATTGGACTTACTATAAAACCTGTGACTCAGATAATCGGCGGGCCTATAGAGGCTATACAGCCAAAATCAGAAATAATGGTTATTCTAAAACCCGGCAGTTTTGAACCAAATGATATTGCAAAAAAGGTTGTACGCGAAATTCGTGAAAAATTATCTCCTGCTGATCAGAGTGCCCTAAAATTTGCACTCAATACCGAGGCAATTGCTGCCTTTGTTCCACCAGGTGGATCTGATATAACTGAAATAATTGCTCTGAAAACTGAAAAAAATGAAGGCTGATATAGAAGAACTTCAGAGATCATATGGTGAGATCAAACTGTTTCCAGAAAACAGTGATGATTTATGGCATTTAAGTCATCTCATCAGTAAGGGATCACTGGTATTTGCAACAACACTTAGAAGTATTGAAGGCTCTCAGGATAAACTAAGACCTGAAAAACAGGAAAAAAAACCTGTCAGGCTTGGTATCCGGGTTGAACAGATTGAATTCCATGAATATTCAACAAGGCTTCGGGTTTTTGGAATTATTGAACAAGGTGTAGACATTGGATCTCATCATACATTAAATCTTGAACCAGGTTATGAGATCTCTGTGATAAAAAAATGGTCACAGGCAGATCTTGATAGAATTGACCGGGCAGTTTTGAATGCATCAAGTGATATTGTTCATATATTTGCAATAGAAGATGGAGAGGCTGAATTATTCAAAATTCATAGTTTCGGACCAAAATCTATATATACCCTGACACTTGGCAGCGGAAAAGGAAATGATGTTGATACAAGAGATGAATTCTATAATGAGATAATCAAAAAAGCACTTTCAATAACCGGCCCATTAATTATTGCAGGTCCTGGTTTTATCAAGGATGATGCTGCTGTAAGGATAAAAAAAGCAGATCTTGAAAAAAAACAGTTAATAATTGTTGATACAAGAAGGGGGGGCCGTGGCGCTGTTCAGGAAGTTATTGGTCAGGGAATCCTCGAAAAAATCAATGGAGACCAGGAACTTGCAAAAGAAGTAATATACCTTGAAAAACTAATGACAGGAATTGCAAAAGATGAACCTGTAGCCTATGGATATGATGAGGTTTCTGCTGCAGTTGACTGTGGAGCGGTTTCTACACTTCTTGTAAGTGACAGAGGTTTGCGGATCGAAAAAATAACCAACCTTTTGAACCGGGCTGAACAGATGAGATCAGAAATTGTTATATTTTCATCAATGTTTGAACCTGGGATAAGACTTGAAGCACTTGGAGGAGTTGCAGCTCTTCTCAGATATGCAATAAAATGAGTTCTTCATTCAGTGTTCGGTTGTTGTTGCTTTATCTACTTTAAGTTTCAATATGTGACAATGACTTACCGGAATTTTTCCGGCTATAATCGTCTTCTCTATCTTCTGATTATTGCGGGATTAACAATTCTGATAACAGGAACTTTTTTGGTTACTACCGGCAGTCTTCACACAATTATATCATATTTATATTATATTCCTATTTTTATGGTCTGTCTCGTGTTCCCAATTGCAGGGGCAATTTTTGCCATTGTAATTGGACTTATCTACCTAATCGGTGAATATACAACAGATTATTCTTTTACTCTGGATAACCTTTTAAGATCCCTTCTATTTATATTAACGGGGGCCATTATTTCTTTCATAATCCTTTATAACAAAGGAATTGACGAAAAACAACTAAAATTAATTGACAAATCAGGATCCGGAATTATAAAGCTTTATCTGAAGAGTGGTAAAATTCTATACTCAAACAATTATATAAATCATTTATTATCGCCAAATTCTGAAACCCTTACTGGAATATCTCTTTATAATTATTCAACTGCCAAAGAGGAATTGATTGAATACATCAAAACATCCAACAAATCTACGCGAAAACAAATTCAACATCTTTTCATTTCTGACGATGGAAACTGTCATCTCCTCTTGGTTACAGCCGTTCGTGAAAGTGCTAACCAGTATATACTCTTTCTTACAGAAAATATTGATATACAAAAATCCAAGGCGAAGAGTAATACTGCAAATGAAAAATTTTTTAATGCTATTCCTGATGGAATCTGGATTGCAAAAAAAGATGGCACTGTCATTCGTATGAATAAAGCCTGCAAAAACATATCTCTTCCAATAAATGCTTCAAATTCAAAGATTTTTAGTATATTTGATGACCCATGGGAAGAAATTATTAAGACAAGTTTTGGATCTGTCATAACATCAGAAAAAGATACTCAATTCAACATCTTATTTGACCATTTAAATAAAGAATATGTGGTAAAATTATTACCAGTAATCTCGGATAAAAATGAGTTAATCCATATTATTGGAATTATGCACGAAATAACAGATCAAATAACACTTATTAGAAAAATAAATGATCAGGAAACCTTTTTACGGACAATTCTCGAAGGCCTGCCAATGGCAGCTCTTGTCATTGATACAAATCACAGAGTGCTTTACATAAATCAGGCATTATCAATATTATTTGAACGTGAAGTAGATTACATTATAGGAACCCATGATCATTCCTCTCTTTTAGATAGTAAAGATAAGCCACTTCTTGCTGATATTATGGTTGAAGATGATGTAGATATTGCACTTGAAACATATTATGAGGGAAAATATGTCTCTTCATCTACACTTCCAGGGGCATTTGAGGTAATAGATTTCCAAAAGGATGTTGGCGAAAATGGAAAATGGATTCGTACAACTGCTGCAAGACTTGTAGATAAATTAGGAAATACCATCGGTGCAATAGAGACATTTGAGGACTATTCTTCAACAAAAGATGCAACAGACAAGGTAAGAATCAAAACCGAAGTATTTAAAATGGCCTCAAGTCTTGCTTCAGATCTGATATTTGAGTATGATATAATTGACAAGCAAATTGAATGGTTTGGTGATCTAAATGAACGCCTAGGATATCCATCAGGATACCTTGATTCAAACATATACAACTGGCTTTCATTAATCCATGAAGATGATTATGAAGAATTCCTGAAAGCTTTCAGACATCATATCTCTTCCGGGGATCCACTTGAAATGGAAATTCAAATCAGACATAAAGATAATGTTTATCGGAACTGGATAGTAAAAGCTGCCGCTTCATATGATGTAAATATGCAGCATACAAAGACTGTGGGTGTCATAACAGATGTAACAGAGATTAAAGGAATAGAAGAAGCAAAACGGACAGCAATAGAAACAATTGAACATAATATCCAACAGTTCTCAATTTTAGGTGATTATATAAGAAATCCGCTACAGGCAATCTCCGGATACAATGATCTACAGGGGGGAGAGATGTATGATAAGATTTCATTCCAGATTCAAAGGATTGATGAAATAGTTGACAGACTTGATAAAGGCTGGATAGAATCTGAAAGTATCAGAGACTTCCTACGCCGTCATTACCAAATCAACGCCCCAAAGGATAAAAATATAATCAGATCAGATGATGATAAAAAAATCCGTGGATATTAATCATAAAAAATTTCAACAATTTGCACAAACAATTTTTTGTTATTGAGGTAACTATTAGATATGGA
Organism: uncultured Methanospirillum sp.; assembly: GCA_964434005.1. Classification (GTDB taxonomy): domain Archaea; phylum Halobacteriota; class Methanomicrobia; order Methanomicrobiales; family Methanospirillaceae; genus Methanospirillum. The sequence goes on along the minus strand of CAYSSW010000009.1, from coordinate 30,953 downwards.
GCTAACCGAAGAAGAGGGAGCAGTTGCTCTTGATTTTGCAAAAAAATCACTTTATAAACATGTGGCAAATCAGGCATTTTTTACTCCAAAATTCTCAGAAATTTTTTTTGAAAAGCGCGGTTGTTTTGTAACACTTACAAAAAATAATAACCTACGGGGATGTATTGGCTTTCCTATGCCTGTTCTTCCATTATATGAGGCGATTGACGAAGCGTCTAAAAGCGCTGCACTGCACGATCCACGCTTTAGAAGTGTAACTCCTGAAGAACTCCCAGATATTTTGGTTGAGGTGACTATTCTGACTGAACCGATAATCCTTAATTGTGCCCCGGAATCGCGTGATTCTAAAATAACTGTCGGCAAACATGGACTAATTGTTAAAGAATATGGCAGAAGTGGACTTTTACTTCCACAAGTCCCGGTAGAATGGGGATGGAATGAAAGAGAATTTTTAAATCAAACCTGTAATAAAGCAGGTCTTCCTGAGGATGCATGGCTCAGTGATTCGGTTCAGGTTTTAACCTTTGAAGGTCAGATCTTTTCTGAGAAATCAAAATAATGGCATTACAGTTTGAAGTACTTGAAAAAGATATAGGCGGACGTCTGGGCCGATTATATAATAATGAAAAAACAATTCAGACACCAGCACTCCTACCGGTAATAAATCCACATCTCCCATTAATTTCTCCATTGGAGATGAAAGAGATGGGAATATCGGCAATAATTACAAATGCTTATATCATCTCAAAAAGTAAGGAGTTTAGAGAACGGGCACTGACCGAAGGTCTTCATAAAATGCTTGATTTTGATGGCATAATTATGACTGATTCAGGTTCGTTTCAACTTTCAGTCTATGGTGAGGTAGAAATTACTAATGTAGGAACATTAGAATTTCAACAGGCAATAGGATCGGATATCATTGTTCCGTTAGACATTCCTACTCATCCGGATACAAACAGGGAACAGACTGAAAAAGAGCTGGATATTACACAGCAGCGAATAGAAGAGGCCTATGCTTTTGTGAATCATGAGTATCATACACTTGCAGGCCCGGTGCAGGGAGGGCTCTTCCAAGATCTTCGGGAAAAGGCTGCAATGGATGTATGTAAAACAGGAATCAGGTTCTGTCCTATTGGTGCAGTTGTTCCATTAATGGAAAGTTACAGATATCAGGAACTTGTTCATTCTGTAATGGCAGCAAAAAGAGGGTTATTGCCATCAGTATGTGTACACCTCTTTGGAGCCGGCCACCCGTCAATGTTTGCTCTTGCCGTTGCAATGGGCTGCGATCTCTTTGATTCTGCAGCATATGCACTTTATGCAAAAGATGGCAGATATATGACAACTCACGGTAGTTATCACATAGAGGAACTTACATATCTACCATGTTCATGCCCGGTATGTTCAGGACATACTGCAAAAGAAATTAAAGAATCACCAGAGAGAGAAAAACTATTAGCGCATCATAATCTTTTGGTAACAATTGCAGAAATAAACCGTATTCGTCAGGCCATAAAAGATGGTGTGCTCTTCGAACTTGTAGATGAGAGATGCAGAAACCATCCTGAACTTCTTCGTGGATACAGAACACTGCTTGAATATGGTGATAACCTTGAAGGCCTTGACCGGGTTTCAAAAAGGAGATTCTTCTACCGTGGTAGTGAAAGCTGCCTTAGAACTGAAGTTATCAGATATCACAAACTTGTATCAAGGTTTGATGCCGGTAAAAAAGCATTAATTGCCTTTGAAAAGAAGTTTACCACTAACTCTGAGCTTAAGGGAAAAGACTATGACAAAGTATTCCTCTTTAAGCCACCGTTTGGACCATATCCACCAGAGTTTCGTGAAACTTTTCCAATTGGTCAGAGTGAGATTCCAGACTGGGATGAAGTTATGGTTTCATCAGGATGCAAAGGGATTAATGCTCTAATTGACGGTAATCCTGAAACCAAGTTTTATATCAGATGTAATAAGAGATGGAAAAGTATTGTATCAACACTTGTTCCCTGTGCGGAGATAATCAATGATATGTGAATTTACTCATCGTGATGGTACTGGCCGGGCCGGAAAACTACAACTCCAAGATGAAACGACAATTATGCTTCCGGCTGTTTGTGATCCTGAAGTACTATTCCCGGACCTTAAAAAAAGGGCATACAGTTACATCTCACCATTTGCAGATGAAGCATTTTATAATAAATTTCATTCTTTCGATGGAATGCCTGTTCCCCTTCATATACAAAGTAAATATGAAGGGAGGTCAGGAGATACATTCATTGCGGAAAACTGGCATGTCTTGATAAAAAATCCCGCAAAGTTTATAGAATATCTTGTAAATTTAAAAGAGAGATATAAACCAGATAGTGTCTGGTTTATACCCGGAACTGCGCTTCCAGAAAATGCGGCAATACTTGTGCACACAGGCTTTGATCTTTTTGATTATACAGCAGTAGATCTTTTGTCATCTCAAGGAAAATTCTGTTTATCTGACGGGACACATTCGGGTAATTTGATAATGAGCGGTCTATGTTCATGCGAGGGATGCAAAACCGGTGATTTGAAACTTCATAACAGACTTGCATTAGAACATGAACTTGCACTTATTACTGCCCGAATAAAGGAAGGTACTTTTCGTGAATTCATCGATTCAAGATGTAGAAATAAACCAGAATATGTCTCAATAATGCGACATCTTGACAGAACAGAGTTTATGCTCCGGCATACACCGGCAAACAGAGCAAATGTTATGTATGCATGTTCTGGCGACAGTATACACAGGCCTGAAGTTAAAAGGTTTGCCGAACGCCTGATCACAAGATATACTCCACCATCAACAGATGTCGCAGTGCTTATCCCATGTTCTGCAAAAAAACCATATTCACTCTCAAGAAGCCACCAGAAATTTATCCAGGCTATTGGAAGGCGGGCTCATGAACTTATAATGACCTCTCCACTTGGCCTTGTCCCCCGTGATTTAGAGTTATGTTATCCTGCATCCCACTATGATGTGCCTGTAACAGGCTACTGGGATCATGAAGAACGTTATGTCATAAAAGAAATTCTTGTGAAATACTTCAGTAAACATCATTATAAACGAGTAATTGCTCATCTTGATGGAGATGCGTATCTTATTGCAAAAGATGCCTGCGATGAAGTTGGAATTGAACTTGAGTCAACCGGAGGAGATGATAACCTTACTGGAAATGAAGCACTTTCAAGATTATCACAGGCTCTTAACGGGGAGAAAAAACTTAAAAATCATATGCTCAAAGGGATGATCTCGTTCCAATTTGGCTATGACCTGAATGCGACAGGAATGGAGATTAAAGGTTCATACCCAAATATGGTAGTCCAGAAGAATCGCCGACAGTTCTTTACAACTGACCCGGCACACGGATTGTTGCGCCCGACTTTTGATGGCTGGTCATTAATCGAGACAGGATATCGTGTATATATTGATAATTTCATTCCGAAAGGTGATGTTTTAGCACCAGGTGTATCCGGGGCCGACCCGGCAATTCTTGAAGGTGATGAAGTATATATTATCGGAGATTTGGCTGTTGCAACCGGTAGAGCTGTAATGTCTGCTGATGAGATGGAAAAGTCAACCCGTGGTGTTGCAGTAAAGCTGCGTAAAGTAAAAAAGCTGTAGGTTTAATAATAAGGCACAAAGTGTTGCATCAAATCTTTAAGCGGATGTGAATTATTTGTATACTATTGAAAAAAACAATAAGATCTCTGATACTGTTTTTGAAATCTGGGTTAATGCACCTCATATTTCAAATAATGCAAAGGCTGGACAGTTTGTAATTATTCGAATTGATGAGACCGGAGAGAGAATCCCACTGACCATATCAAAGTGTCAGAATGGATTTGTAAGAATTATTTTTATGGCAGTCGGAAAGACTACTCATGCTTTGGCTGCATTAAAAACCGGCGATTCTATTTCAGATATTGCTGGACCACTTGGAATGCCAAGTGAGATAAAGCACTATGGAACCTGTGTCATAGTAGGTGGAGGAGTTGGAATAGCTTCCACTCCATGTATTGCAAAGGCCTTAAAAGAAGCGGGTAATACTGTCATCGGTGTTCTTGGAGCAAGAACAGCTTCACTCTTAATTCTTGAAGATGAGATGAAGGAGGAATGCGATGAAGTACTTATCGCAACTGATGACGGAACACGCGGTCACCATGGTTTTGCAGCTGACCTCTTAAAACAACTCATTAATGAGAGACAGATTGATGCAGTCTGGATCATTGGCCCGACTATCATGATGAAGATAACTTCCCTTGCAACAAAGGAGAAGGGTATTAAGACCTTTGTATCACTCAATCCGATTATGGTTGACGGGACAGGAATGTGTGGTTCATGTCGATGTGTAGTTGATGGTAAAACAAAATTTGCATGCGTCGATGGACCTGAATTTGATGCACACAAAGTAGATTTTGATCTTTTAATGCAGCGTCAGAGATATTACGGAGATAAGGAGAAAGAAGCTCTTGCCAGATGGGAAGCTCATGCCTGTAAATGCGGAGGAAAACAATAATGGGAGATCGAAGCAGTGAAAGTCGAATCAAGGATTTTCTTGAGGTCGATACTGGATTTACAGCAGCAGAAGCTGTTCTTGAAGCAGAACGCTGCATCAACTGCAAAAAACCTCAATGCATTAAGGGATGCCCTGTAAACATCGATATCCCGGCATTTATTGAACTCATTGCAAAGAAACAATTTGTGGACGCAGCACTTAAAATCAAGGAGCAAAATCTACTGCCGGCTATCTGCGGGCGTGTATGTCCACAGGAAACCCAGTGCGAAGAGCACTGTGTCCTTGGAAAGAAGGAAACACCAGTAAGGATCGGGCAACTTGAAAGATTTGCAGCCGATGAAGAGAGAAAGGCTGGAATTGCCCCACATAAGACCGCAACAAAGACCGGGAAGAAAGTCGCAGTTGTTGGTAGTGGGCCTGCCGGAATTACTGCTGCCGGCTATCTTGCAAAAGAAGGATATGATGTTACAATCTTTGAATCACTTCACATTCCCGGCGGAGTGCTAACCTATGGTATCCCATCATTCAGACTTCCAAAAGACATTGTTAAGAATGAGATTGACCAGATTCTTGCAATGGGTGTTAAATTAGAGCTTAATCATCTTGTTGGAAAGAGTGTATCAATTGATGATTTACTCTCATACGATGCAGTATTTTTAGGATCAGGGGCAGGACTTCCACACTTTATGGGAATTCCCGGAGAGAACATGAATGGTGTTTATTCTGCAAATGAATTTCTGACAAGAGTAAACTTAATGCATGCAAACAATTTCCCGGAATATGATACTCCGGTTAATACCGGTAATCATGTAATAGTAGTTGGTGGGGGTAATGTTGCAATGGATTCTGCAAGAACTGCAAGGAGAATGGGAGCCAGGGTAACTCTAATATACAGAAGAAGAAAAGAAGATATGCCTGCACGACTTGCAGAAATCCATCATGCAGAAGAAGAAGGCATTGAATTCATCTGCGAAGCAAACATTGTAAAAATAATCGGTGAACAGACTATTACAAGTGTTGAATGTGTCCGTATGCAGATGGGAGAACCAGATGCAGGTGGCCGTCCGGTTGCGACACCAATTGAGGATTCTCTCTTTACAATCGAATGTGATGCTGTCATTATGGCAATCGGTCAGGGGCCAAATCCACTTCTCTCACGTGCCATACCTGGTTTGACGCTTGGAAAAGCAGGAAATGTTATCACAGATGATTCCGGAAAAACCTCTCTTCCAAAGGTCTTTGCCGGCGGTGATGTCAGCACTGGAGCAGCTACTGTCATATTAGCAATGGGTGGTGCTAAAACAGCAGCAAAGACAATCTGTGAGAGCTTTAAGAAATACTAAAATGGTTAAAAAACCAACAATTTTTGACCTTGAATCTGCTATTGGCTATAAATTTAAAGATACAAAAAATCTTACAAGATCTTTAACACGGCTTGCTTTTTCCAAGGAACGTGGATATAGTCCGGAAGAAAACCTTGATGCATTGGCAACTCTTGGAGATGGTGTAATTGATCTTTGTGTCCTTGAAAAACTTGTTTCTGATGGATATACAGAAAAAGGTACAATATCAGTTATGAAAACAGATCTTGTCAATATGACTGTCCTTAGAAAAAAGGCCGAAGATATAAATCTGCAATCATATGTAAAATGGGGATTAGGAGAAGAAAAACTCCATATATGGACATCAGGAAGAGTGCTTGCCGAGAGCTTTGAAGCAATAATTGGAGCAGTCTTTATAGACGGTGGATATGACTCCGCAAAATCTGTACTGATTCATCTTGATATGCTTCCACAATGATCCAAAAAGAGATAAGTTATTGATGGCTAATTATCAGGGCAGAATACTGGAGAAATAATGGATAGTAATCAAAAAAAGTGGGTTTATATTTCTCTTGCAATCAGTGCAATAATTCTATGTGTACTTCTATTTTCAACATTTAATGAAGACACTATCACATATCTTAAAAATGTAAATATCTACTTTATTCTTTTAGCTATAGGTTTGAGATTTGTTTCATTTAGTCTTTGGGGAATGCGAATTAAGACAATGTCAGCCTCTCTTGGATACAAAGTCCCCTTCTGGCACTGTTTTAATATGGTCGTTGCAAATCTTCTGATGGGGGCAATTACTCCCGGACAAGCCGGTGGAGAGCCTGTCAGGATTCATGAACTTTATAAAGCGGATATGAATATTGGAGACGCCACTGCGGTTGTTATTATGGAACGTGTCCTTGATGCAATTGTTCTTATCTTTCTCTCAATTATTTCTCTTATTTTAATGTGGGATTATCTTTTTAAGATCTCATTTGTTTTAGTGCTTATATTCTTTATCTCTATTATACTCCTTCTTTCTTTTATAGGCCTTTTAATCTGGATAGCAAAAAAACAGACAGCAGCAAAAGAAAAGATCATGAAATTTCTTTCATGGTGCAATGGTAAATTCGAAGGACTTCATATATGCAAATTCTATGATGCAATTGATGTAGAATTTGACAATTTCATGACTGGGGTAATTACATATTCCGGAAGACGAGGATTTGCAGGACTTGCCTTTGGAACAGTCTTTACCATCCTCTTCTGGTTCTCAGAGTTTATCGTCGCATCTGTTATTCTTATGGGACTTGGACTTCCGCCATCGGTTTCTGAGTCAATTATTGCACAGGTTTTAATAGCTCTTGTCAGTATGATTCCATTTACACCAGGAGCTTCAGGAATTGCAGAATTAGCAGCAACTTCTCTTTATGCTCTCTTTGTCCCAACAGCAGTACTTGGAGTTTTCATTCTGCTCTGGCGACTTATTATGTTTTATTTAAACGTAGTATTTGGTCTAATCTCTACAATGTTTATCTTTAAACGAGAAATTTTTACAGTTAATAAAACCAAAAAAGAATAGAGGAATAGTTGGATAATTATAACATTTTAATCCACTTTTATAAAATTTAGATTACTTGATTTTCAAAACCAAATGTTTATCCCTCTATCTTCCAAAAACATTTGTATCACGATTAATCATGATAGATAAAATCATGTTAACAGATTGCACAGATCTGTTACAATGGAGGGGAATGTAGTGTTACCATTCCTCATAACCGCACTTGCAACTTTTGTTTTTTATCTGTTGCTTGTAGTTGGATCAGGAGATATAATATTCTGGTCATTCGAGGAAATCATTGCCGGTATCATCATAGGAATTATTACAGGGCTTATCTCACATAAAATTTTCTGCAAAAATAACAATTTGCGCATGTTAAACCCCATCAGATTACTCACCATTATAGTCTATTTGGGACCTTTTTTTGTGGAATTAACCCATGCAAATCTTGATGTTGCCTACCGTGTTATTACAGGCAGGATTCGTCCAGGCATTGTAAAGGTGCATTCTGGTTTGAAATCAGACCTTGCAATTACAATGCTTGCACATTCAATTACACTAACTCCAGGAACATTATCTGTTGAAGTTGACGAAAACAATGACCTTTATGTCCATATGATAAATGTTCCACCTGAAATTGAGAGAAAAGCAGTTATTGAACCTGAAGAAATTTTTTCATACTTTAACCTTGCCGAATGGATAAGGAGGATTGCTGAATAATGGAGATGATTGAAATGTTCGGATTTGCAGCACTTGTTCTTGTTGTGTTGATATTCATTGCTTTATTTAGATTAATAAAAGGGCCTCTTCTTCCTGACAGGTTGGTGGCTGTTGATGCAATAAATACTTTGACGGTTGCAATTCTGCTATTACTTGGGGTTGTTTATGAACAGTTGATCTTTATTGATGTTGCAATTGTCTATGCCCTTGTATCATTTGTTTCAACCCTTTACATCTCTAAATATCTTGGAGGGGAACTATGATTGCAATATATCTTGTTGCCTTCTTTCTTTTTATTGGACTTTTATTCAATACTCTTGGTATAATCGGCCTTATCAGGTTCCCGGATGTATATACAAGGCTTCATGCATCAACAAAAGCTACAACTTTTGGAACAATATTCACAGGACTTGCAATTGTTGTATTTGCCATTTACACTTTCCTTTCATCTAATGAATCACAATATCTGATGCTTATCTTCCATGTGGTTATTGCAATCTTTGCACTTGCAATAACTAATGCCGCAGGTTCTCATGCAATTGCAAAAGCTGCGATGCAGTCAGGATATAAGCCAGTGCAGGCAGTAGTTGACCGCCTCACAGATGTAAAAATTAAGGAGAAGGAATAATCATGCTTGAATTAATTCATATATTAGTGCTAATCGGACTTGTGGTTACAGTTCTCTTTATTGCATATGAACGTGATCTTCTCTCGGCTGCATTAGGATTTGCAGCCTTTAGTTTCCTTCTTTCAATAGAGTTTTACATTCTTCAGGCACCAGATGTTGCAATCGCTGAAGCTGCTGTTGGCGCTGGTGTATCAACTGCAATTACTGTAATTGCGATAAGAGGAACGGAAAGGGAGGAGGTTATCTGATGAGAGATAAACTTGCTATTGCAACAATTATTGTACTTGCTGTATCATTCCTGCTTGTTGCTGTAACGATACCATTTGGAGAGCCAAAAACTTCAGATCTTGATGATTACTACATAACTAACGGTCAGGAACAGGTTGGAGCAAATAACATTGTAACCTCTATTGTTTTTGATTTTCGTGGTTTTGATACACTTGGTGAAGCAAGTGTCCTGTTTACGGCAGTAACCGGTGTTGCAATCCTTTTCAGAAGGCGAAAAACGGAGGACTACTATGAAAACGAATAACAAAAGTATGAGCAGACTTGTAAGAAATACAGCAGATCTGCTCTTTCCCTTTATTCTGGTATTTGGATTCTATGTTGTCCTGCATGGACATTTAACTCCGGGTGGCGGTTTTCAGGGAGGAGCAGTAATAGCGTCTGCTTTTATACTTCTTGTTGTGGCTTATAGATATGAAGATATAATTGCATATTTCTCCAAAAACTACTTCAAAAACTATGAAGCATTAGGACTTACTCTCTTTATCGGAACAGCACTTTCCGCAGTTGTTATTGGTTATACATTCTTCAGAAATTATCTGATGAACACTAACAGTCTTTTTGGACAGGTAATTCCAATTGGTGTTAACAGTGGAATACTAAATTCGGCGGGTATTGTTCCTATCATGAATATTGCTGTCGGCCTTGAAGTCCTTGGTGGACTCTCTATAATAGTATTATACATGACATCTGGACTTTCAGAAATAGAGGAGGAAAAAAATGATTGATAATCTTCCGTTTGTTACGGTTGCAATAATTATTATCGTCGGGCTATATGTAATTCTGATGCGAAAAGACCTGATTAAGATAATAATGGGACTTTCAATAATAGAATCCGGAGTAAATCTCTTTTTGATTACAATTGGATTCAGATTTGATAGTGTTGCACCTATCTTTACAAATGCTCCCTCTCTCCAGATGGTTATGCCAACTGTGCAGGCATTAACTCTTACAAGTATCGTTATTGGAGTAGCAACCGAAGCACTTCTGCTCTCTTTTGTGATGCTTATCTGGAAGTATTACAGGACTAAAGATGTTAGAAATGTATCAAAGCTTCAGGGGTGAATAAATGACAACTGCAAATATAATACTTGATAACCTCCCTGCACTTCTGATTGCAATTCCAATGCTTGGAGCATTCCTCTCTCCAGTAATCGCACGAGTAAATGACAGAGCAGTGGATATCTGGGCAGTTGTTATTATGGCCCTTACATCTGCTACCGGACTTCTCACGGCCTATAAAGTTCTAAAAGACGGAATTATCTGCTATGCTTTTGGAGCAGATGGAATCTCACATCTGATTCCACCTGATAGTGGAGGGATTCCTATCAGGATTATCTTTACAATTGACCAGATGAGTGCCTTCATGCTCATTATTGCGGCAATTGTTGGTTTTTCAATAACTTTATACTCTATCTCTGCATTGAGTAAACCCGGGGTCACTGGAAAAGGCGGATTTTTCACGCTTCTCTTACTATTGACTGTTGGTATCAATGGAATGATTGCAACAGGTGATCTCTTCAACTTCTTCGTCTTCCTCGAAATAAGTTCACTCTCTGGAGCTGCCCTTGTTGCATACAGAATAGATAAAGGCGTTGCAGTTGAGGCCGGTTTAAAATATGGAATAATCTCAACACTTGGCGGTATGATGGTTTTAATGGCCATTGGAATACTCTTCTGCCAATATAACTCATTAAATATGGCAGTAATTGCCAGCCGGTTAGAACTAACAACCCTTGATATTATTGCATTTGTCCTGCTCTTTGCAGCACTTGCTATGAAATGTGGTGCAGTTCCAATGCATTTCTGGACACCTGATTCATATTCAATGGCTCAATCAGGAGTAACTGCATTTCTTGTAGTTTCAAGTCAGGCAAGCCTTTATGCCCTTTTTAGGATTTCATTCACACTTTATGGAGGAGTAATAAATCCAGTCACAATTGGATGGGTAATAATTATCTTGGGACTGCTTTCCATGTTTGTTGGTGTGACGATGGCTATCCCTCAAAAAGATGTCAAACGACTGATGGCCTATCATGCAGTTTCACAAACAGGGTATATGCTTCTTGGTGTTGGAGTAGGACTTGCAGCTCTTGCAGGACCTGCCATGCAAAGTATTGGTATGGTTTCACTTGAAGGAGGAATATTTCATATAATGAACCATGCTCTATACAAAGGCTTATTATTCTTAACTGCCGGTGTAATCCTCTTTCAATGTGGAACCCGTAACCTGAATCAACTTGGAGGATTGGGACATAAGATGAAATGGACAATGATCTTTTTCATGATTGGTGCACTTGCAATTGCAGGAATACCTCCATTCAATGGATTTGCATCAAAACTTATGATATATGAATCAACCTTTTACTTCTGTCCAATCCTTTCAATTATTGCAATGGTTGTAAGTATTTTAACTCTTGCCTCCTTTGTCAAGGTGTTTCATTCAATGTTTATGGGACCGGAACTTCCTGAATTTGGTGATGTAAAAGAAGCTCCTCTCCCTATGCTTCTTGCGATGGGAATTCTTGCCATATTTGTAGTGCTCTTTGGACTGTTCCCTGGAATTGTAGTTGATTCTTTGGTAACTCCGGCGGCAACTGCCCTTGTTAGTAATATGGACTATATAAATAGCGTATTTGGAGGCATATAATGTCAATTACTCTTGAGACCGGCTTTGGATACTGGAATCCACTCTTCTGGCTTCTGGCATTTGTAATTACACTTGTAATTAGCTGGTTAATCTGGCGGATGGGATCCAAAAATCATTCAACTGGCGAAACCGGACAAGGATGTGATCCATATATTTCAGGAACAGAGAAACCTTCAAATGGAGAGGTTCATATAAGGGGCGGAAACCTGTACTGGGGTTTTACAGATGCATTGTCAGGATATTATAAAATAATAAAACCCCTGCATACCGGCAATATTTCTGATTATATGCTTGCATATCTTGCAATAACTGCTCTGCTTCTTATTGTGGTGGTGATTTTCCAATGAAACTTGTTCCTTCTTTTAACAGATCACTATGGGTATTCCATCTTAATTCTGGTTCATGTAATGGATGTGATGTTGAGATTGTTGCAACTATTTGTCCACGATATGATCCAGAACGTTTTGGAATAAAACTTGTTGGAAGCCCAAGGCATGCTGATGTACTTCTTGTTACAGGACCTGTTACAAAACAGATGAGAGATATTGTAAGGCGTGTTTACGAACAGACGCCTTCACCAAAGGTTGTTATGTGTGTTGGAACATGTGGCCAGTCAGGGGGAGTTTTTTCAGATTCATACAATCTTGATGGGCCGGTTGATGATGTAATACCAGTTGATGTCTATGTTCCGGGTTGTGCTCCACGTCCGGAAGCAATTATTTTTGGAGTGGTTCAGGCAATTAAAAAACTTGAAAGATTAGAAGCAGGCATTGACACCAAAACGGAGGCACAAATATGAGAGCTACAATGACTCCGGAAGAGGTTCTTAAACACCTTTCAGAAAAGACTGGTGCACTATCTGATATGAGAGTTGCACTCTGGGGTGAAGGGATAAAAAAGCGTCAAAAACGTTCTATATGGTTTACAGTCGATAGATCTAATCTTGTCTTTGTAGTCAAAGAGATTGCAGCCATCGATTTCCCACATCTTGGTGTGATTGCTGCTGCTGATGCAGGAGATACCATTGATCTAATTTACACTATGCAGATCTTTTTTGGTGGAGACTGCGAGGAAATTGAGATTAACATCACTGTTCACCTCAGTAAACCAGATCTTCATGTTCCGACAATTTCAGGTATAATTCCCGGAAGTGTATATAGTGAACGTGAAAAGAAGGATATGATAGGTGTCATTGTTGATGGAATTGACCTTTCAAGCCGAATCTTCCTTCCCGATGATTTTCCTGAAGGGATTTACCCCTGGAGAAAGGATGAAACTGGCATTCCTGATTCAATGGTAAAGAACCTCTGGAAAGTTGGAAGACCTGAAAATCGACCGTCGCCGAAAATTACTGTAGTTGAGCCTGAAAAGATTGAAGAGACAGAAAAGGCTGAACCGGAGGTCACAAATGAGTGAAAAACATGCACCCTATAAGATGCCGATAGGGCCAATCCACCCGGCGCTAAAAGAACCTATTAACTTTACTTTTAAGATAGAAGGAGAGGTTGTTCAGGATGTAGCATTTGCTCCGGGAAGGGCTCACCGTGGTATTGAATGGCTTGGTATGAGAAGAAATCCGGTCCAGATTCTTCATCTATGTGACCGTATCTGTGGAATCTGTGGTGTTTCTCATGCTATGGCCTTTACACATGCTGTTGAGCAGATTGCAGGTACCAATGTTCCTGACCGTGCATTTTATGTTCGGACAATTATTGCTGAATTTGAAAGAATTCAATCTCATCTTCTCTGGGCCGGAGTTGCTGCTCATGAATTAGGGTTTGATACACTCTTCTATCTTGCCTGGCAGGTCAGAGAAGAGTCTATTGATGTAATTGAGTATCTGACTGGAAACAGAATTAACTATGATATCATCATGATCGGAGGAACAAGACGTGATATCACATCTGATATGTTTCCACGTATCGAAAAAGCCCTCAAATATTATGAGGATATCTTTGAAAAGATGGTAAAACTCTTCCTTACTGACAAAACCATCATGATGCGTTGTAGAAATTCTGGAATTCTCTCACGAAAACGTGCTCTTGAACTTGCAACTGTTGGCCCGACTGCACGTGCATCAGGTTTATGTATGGATGTCAGAAAGGATTCTCCATATGCTGCCTACGGTGATGTTGATTTTGATATCATAATGCCAGATGTCTATTCAAATGAGACAGTCGGTGATGTATATGACAGGATTGTTGTGAGACTATATGAGATTCCACAATCTATCAGTATCATCAGACAGTGTATGAATCAGATGCCGGAAGGTCCTGTCCTTGCCGAAGAAAAACTTCCAAAACTCCTGCTTGGATTGAAGAAATCTGCAGGAGAGGCAATTGGCAGAGTAGAAGCTCCACGTGGAGAAGATCTTCATTATGTCAGGATGAATGGCAAACAAGAGCCACCTGAAATGTGGAAAGTTAAGGCTTCCACATATTCAAATCAGATGGCCTGGATAGATATCCTAAAAGGTGAACAAATTGCAGATATTCCAATTATTGTTGCATCAATTGATCCCTGTATGTCGTGTACTGACAGAGTAGTAGTTGTAGATAATGAGGGGTATGGAGATTTACTGACAAAAGAGCACCTGCACCGTTTATCTGTTGAGAAGACACGGAGGATGGAGAATGGCTGCTGAAATTCTTGTAGCAATACTTGGAATTGTTTTGGTGACGTTTTTTGGGACTGCTGCCGGACTTTTGATGATGGGTGTTGACAGGGTCTGTGCTGCAAGAATGCAGATGAGGCAGGGCCCTCCACTTCTCCAGCCTTTTACTGATATCATCAAACTGCTATGTAAGGAATCAAATGTGCCAAAAAGTTCAATTCCCTTTCTATTTAACGGAGCACCAATTGTTGCATTTGCCTCGGCTGTGATGGTTCTAATTTATCTTCCATTTGGAAGCCTGTCACCTATTGGAGCACCAGTCCCCGGAGTTACCGAATGGGGAGACATCATTCTTATTATGTATCTCCTGACCGTCCCGGCCCTTGCTATGGTAGTCGGCGGTTTTGCTTCCGGGTCTCCATATGCAAGTGTTGGAGCACAGCGTGAGATGGTTACGATGATTGCCTATGAACTTCCTCTTGCAATGGCAATTATTGCAATCGCCTGGAGACTTGTAAACGCAGGTATTGCTCTTCCATTTTCATTAAATACTCTTGCAGCATTTCCAATATGGACGGTAGTAGGGCCGGTCGGGTTTATTGGGGCTCTTCTTCTCTTAATTGTGATGGCTCTTGTAACTCCTGCAGAACTTTCAAGAGTTCCATGTGATACACCTGAAGCTGAGACTGAACTTTGCGGTGGATTGCTTGTTGAATATTCTGGAAAAAACCTTGCAATGTTTACTCTTTCATCGGCTGTTAAGATGATTGCAATGGCAGGTCTTACTGTGGTTCTTTTCTTCCCGTGGAATCTTTCACCTTTTATCGGTTTGAACGGAATTGCCGGAGGAGTTGTTGATCTGTTCTTCTTCCTGCTAAAGGCGATTGTAATAATTTTTGTTTCTGTTACGGTTGTCAGAGTTGGAATGGCAAGATTTAGGATTAATACTATAGTCTCACTATATTGGGGATGGTTTACACTAATAGGGTTTATTGGCCTTATTCTTCTGATGATTGATGCAATGCTCATTCCCGGAGGATGTTTATTATGATTAAATTACCATCTGTGTCACTTGCATTAAAACAACTCCTGAAAAAGCCGGCTACTAATTTCTTCCCGGCAAAGAATCTTCCACCATCAATTACAGGCTTTTTAGAGGCGGTTGGAGAAGGAAAAGCATCTATTCATCCTCCAATTACTACTCCACCTAAATTTAGAGGAAAAATTAGTTACAACCATGATCTTTGTATTGGCTGTAAACTGTGTATGAAGGTCTGTCCGACAAATGCAATTGAATTTCTGCCGGACATTAAAAAAATCAGAATCTATGTTACACAGTGTGTCTTTTGCAGTCAGTGTAATGATATATGTCCAAAAAATTGTCTTTCAATGTCTGATGAGTTTTTGCTTGCAGTAGAAGACAGATATGCAGAGAGTCAGATAATTGAATAATTTTTTTTCCGGTTTGATATCAGTTAATTCAAAATATAAAAGATAAGGCGTGCATTCCGCAGACATTGACAAAAAAATTTTCATGGATCTGTTGAGATCCTCATGGAAGGTTGAACACTCTCTGAGTTTTTGTAAATCTATGAATCTAATAATAAATTGAGTTCAACTTAACTTCACATCTCTGCTTCCGAGGTTTTTTTAATGATGCTTTTCCATTGATTATTCTTTTTATGAAGGAAAAGGTAGCCTCAACTAAATTTCTCATGCGATTTTTTATTTTTTTTATTTAAGGAATTTGTGAGATTGTGCAGTATCTTCAAGTCTCTTAATAAATAGATCTGTAATCTCATCAAGTTCTCCAACAGCCTTTTCATCAACAGTAACATTGAATCCTTTAACTTCTAAACAAGACTTCCATGAATCTTTATTACCATCACCTGATAATTCAAGCCAGGAATGAATACCGGGAACTAATGATAATAATACAAGCTTAACGTTTTTAGATCCTAAATGAGAAAGACGGTTACATACCTTTTCTACATCTGGATATCCTCCAACTGCACCCACAACAACCTGACCGGATTCACAAATATCATCAATTACCATCTGTAACTGACATAATGATGGATCAGATCCTCCTTCAATGGATGGAACCACAAGGACAGATGCCTCGTCTTTTGCAAGATCTTTACCATAAGAAGAGTATAATACTTTACTAATTTCAGTATAATCCTCTGAATTCATCAGAAGTGGTCTACTAATGAGAATTCCAGCAAAATGACCAGAACCATGTGCACCGGCAAGCTCATTCAACGATGAAATAAGATTGTATAACTCATGATAGCCAAGACCAGGAGTAATATATAATGGTTGTACTACAACCTGAGAATGACCTTTATCTAAAAGACGAGTCATTGCGGCAAGAGGGCCCAAAACTTCTTCACCATTCTCTTTAAGAACAAGTCTTACCGTTTCAGAATTAAATGCAAAATCAACCTCTGCATGTGGATATTTCTTCTTTGCAGACTCTACAAACTTCTTAACTACATTACGACCTTCAATTTGAGTTGTTCCCATTGCAACAACAAGAATTGCACCATGACTGTCTAACTTTGTTCCATGTCCTTTCATAACTATCACCAATAGTAGATTTTATAACCAAAATATATTTTAAATTTTACATACTAAATAGTTTTCTAATGGATCAAATAAGGAATTTCCCATATATTAGTAAATAAATTAGTTAATTACAAAAATTATAAGAAAAATAAAGAGTTTTAATAAATCTCTAAATTAAGCTTTTAAAAAAAATATTATCACTACTTAAAGATATCTATATATTTCTGTCTGTGTGCAGCATTCAGTATCTGTTCTATAAGATATAATCCTCCGCGTCCTCCGAGATGAGTTTTTGGTAAAACATCAATGTAATCCACACCTTCATGACCGATATCAATATTACCACTACATACATTACCACATACAAGAGATGAGCCCCTCAAACAATCACCAAAGAAAAGATCAGCTTCAACATCATCAGAACTCACATTTAGAGTTTCTTCAAGATCACATGATAAAAGAAAATCCTGAAGTTTTTCGGTAAATATATGATTACTATCAGGATTTACCTGAATAGATACAGGATACATATTCAGGTAATAATATAACCACATTACAAGAGGATAAACTACTGATGAATCAGCCTCAATTGAAAAAGTCATACCTTTAACAAAACCACGTTCACTGTAAAACCGGTTTAATGCTTCAAATGCAATCCTCCTCATCTCTTTAATATAAAGAAGAGCAGTATCCGGACAAACACCGGTTGCAGCAGCAACATCATTAATCCACTTTTCAGTTGCTGTAAAACCAATAGGCACACCATCAGTTTTTACACATGGAATACTCATATACCTCTCATACCACTGAGCAGTATTCTCCGAGTACTCCGGATATATCATAATATTGTATGATGCCGTTGCAGATTCTCTGATCTCTCCTACTGTTGAACCAGCTCCTGGAACTGAAACAACCTCTAACCCCAACAGTTGACAGATATGAACTAATTCATCCTTTGTTCCTCTCCAATGCTTATGATATATTGAAAGTCCGATAAGATTTACACGCGTTTTTATCTTTGGAAGATTATTCAGATTCATCCAACCAAGGATAGATGTAATAGCTTTATCAAAACCTGTTGCTAAAGTTTTAGAATAACATGCACTCTCAAAGACCACAATCCGATCTGAAAGATTTGCTTCACGTATTATCCTCTCAATATCATCACCTATAAGACTTGCACCAGGAGAATTCACTATTGCATAAAAAGTATCTCCTGTTTTTGCAACCTTTTGAATAATCCCGCTTAACTTATCGCAGGCTCCTCCAATATAATCATCAGCATCAAGATAGGTACATGGAACCCTCTCTTCACCAAAGAAATATTTCTCTTCATATTTCTTCTGCATAATAGTATGGCGGGGAAAACTTATCTCAGAAAAAAAAGCAAGGCTGCCTCTACATCCAGTAGGACCGTTAAGTATAACACGTGCATCAGATATACCTTCAACTGCAAATATTGTACCATAAAATCCATCACTATCAAATTTCAAAAAGTACCATCTCCATCAAACTTCCAGGATTCATATATAGGAAGTTGAATTAATCTGGACCAACGGCAAGCATGCTCAATTCCTGCTTGAAAACCAAACCCTGGTGCATAGGGAATAACATCTCCTGCAACTTTTTCATTCGGAGTTAATTCAGGTCGATCATAAAGAACAAAATCCGGCATCATCTCTTTGATCTCTTTTTCACGAATTATTCCATCATACTGTTTTACCACAGGGAGATCATTAAATCTGGCAGACAAAGGTTCATTTGAAGGCGAATACATAAGTCCAATTCTGATTATGTCTATAGACAGATCATCTGCTAATTCTAGTATCCAATCAATATCTCTTGAGTATGTGCTTATCAAAATTCTTTTATCACTAATTAAGGGTCGGATTTTAGATATTTTTTCATAATAAAGTTTCTTTTCTGCCTCAATAATCGTTAAAACACTCTCATGAAGACCAAAAAAATCCCCTATCTCAAATAGCCATTTAGAAGTTGCTGTAAATCCTATCGGGAAAGGTACATCAAGGACAGGAAGATTAGACTTTTGAAAGATCACTTCATTTAATTGTCTTGATGAATAATCTCCATGAGCAGGGAGGTTTAGACAAGCTCGGTTAAATTTTTTAAGATCAGATGTACTTATCTTGTTAACAAATCGACAGTTTATACTCAAACCTAATGAATAAAGAAGAGACTTAATCTTCTGAAAATCATATTCTTCATTTGTTGCAAGTGATTTTTCTCCGATGATATTTACAGACCTTTCGACTTTATCTGTAACTGGTTCAATGAAATCTGCCATTATTTCATAAGCATAAAGATATCCTTGCGAAAAATCACCAACAAGATTTCCGTCAACCAGTATGCATTTTATAGTAACAGATGGATATTCTCTCATAAATAAAAGAGCAGTTGTCTTTACATCATCACCGATAATTCCCGCCGGACATGCTGTAATTATAAAAATTGTTTTATGTCCTTTCTCAATTGCGGATTTAAGAGTTTTTTTTAACTTATCAATACCACCAAAGATGAAATCTTCTTCATCCATATTTGTAGAATCCATCTTCAAAGAGAGATTGAAATTAGTATTATACCCATACAATCGATTCATTCGTAAAAATGAACCAGTTAGTATCCGATTCATCATACTGACACAACTTTTAGGAGCATGCAGAATAGTAAATGAATCCTGAATCTGAATAGTAACACATGAAGCACCTGCAAAAGCACATCCATGAAGAGGGTGTTTTGTTTTAACATTCTCAGAAAAAAGAAGTGGTTTAGGTTCTATTTTTTCTGACCCGAATACATATGACTCATTTATAAAAACTCTTCTATTCTGTTTAAGAACAACAGATTCAAGTATATCATCATCAATAGGATAAGCCTTAAAAAGTTCCAAGTGTTTAGTCATATCTGCAAGTCTCTTAAAAATTTTTGCTTCATCCGATTCAGGATATCCTTCTATTAATGTTATTCCTCTCTTTTCTGAATCAGCAAATAATTCACTTCGAGGAATTGAAATAAGGACTGGAAGATGTACCGCTTTTGCAAAAGAAATAGTTCTATCTCTCTCATTATCAAGTCCACGGCTATTATAGATAATTCCTGCTACTCTTTTTGGTTCATCCCCTATTTTTTTAATCCCGCGAAGAATATTATTTGCAGCATATATTGACATAAATTCACCGGATGTTACTAATATAATAGTATCTGCATACTGTTTTCGGACGGGAACTGCAAAACCTCCACAGACAACATCACCAAGTACATCATAAATGACATAATCAAATTCAACTGTATTCAATCCAAGAATATCCAAAAGTTCAAACGTAGAAATAATACCACGACCTGCACACCCAACTCCGGGTTCAGGTCCTCCGGCTTCTACACATGCAACATTGCCATATCCTTTAAAGACAATATCTTTAAGTTTTCTCTCCTCCGGTAATGTTTTTCGAATATAATCTAAAACAGTCTCCAGAGTTTTACATCCAAGTAGCAATCTTGTAGAATCATGCTTTGGATCACATCCAATCTGAAGAACTCTTGAGTTTTTTGACAATGCCGCAGAAAGATTTGCAGAAATTGTAGATTTACCAATTCCTCCTTTTCCATAAATGGCTATCTTCATGGGTGCTCTTCTCCAAGGATTGATAATAGAGCATTAGTTAGTGTTTCAAGATCTTCAAAGATCATTTTTTCTCCATTCACATCAATTATCCATTCATTTTTTTTATCATATGATACGATTTTAACAGAGATGAGACATTTTTCATCAGTTACAGAAATACCAATCCGATCAAGGGCATTGACAGTACAATAGTATACATCGGTTTTATTGCCTACAATATTTACAATTCCAATTCTTGTAACTACGATCTTAAAATCTCCATTAATTTTGTCAAAATATACATCAGTAAGGCTAAATGCCTCTTCAAGTTTACCATTTAGAATCAGATCTTCAGGAGATCCTGAACAGAACCTACCATCCTTTTTAATAATCCAGAGCCGGTCTGAACATCTTAGGGCAAGACTTAAATCATGAGTTGAGAGAAGAATCGTCCTCTTAGAACAGTGTGAAATATTTCTTAAAACTCGCATAATCTCTATTCTGTTTGGAAGATCAAGAAAAGCAGTTGGTTCGTCAAGTACCATAAAAGAAGGATTTTGAGCAATAGCTCTTGCAATCATAACTTTCTGTCGCTCTCCATCACTTAATGTATGAATATATCTATCGCAGAGGTATCCTGCTCCTGCAAGGTTTAATGCCTCAATTACAACACTCTCATCATCTTTAGACAAACTACCTGCCCAATTTGTATATGGATATCTGCCAAGTGCAACGATATCAAAGGCTGTCATATTGCCAACCTGAATAGGTGTAGTTAAAACCACACTCAAAATAGTGGCTTTTTCCTCTGATGAAAGCTTGGAAATATTATATCCATTAATATAAACATCACCTTTTAGAGAGGGTTGAAGTCCTGTGATTGTTCGGATAAGTGTCGACTTTCCAGAACCATTTGGACCAATAAGAGAGACTAATTCACCGGGTTTAAGAGTCAAACATAAATCTTTTGAGACTTCTGTTATCCCTCCTTTTTTACTTGAATATCCGATTGTTAAATTATACGCGGATAAGATATCATTTGTCATGTTGTGACACTTCTCCCATATTTTGTCCCCTGAAGAATTATCCAAATAACAATTGGAGCTCCAAAAAGAGAGGTTACAGCATTTAATGGAAGAACATAATCAGTACATGGAACCTGTGCAATTATATCAGATGCAACCGCTATAATTCCCCCCATTATAACACAAGCTGGAAGAAGAATCCGATGATCACCAGATATAAAGAGACTTCTGCAAAGATGTGGAACAGCAATTCCGATAAATCCAATAGGACCACAGAATGCTGTAATCACTCCGGTAAGAACAGCGGTTGTAATAAGTATTACAAGACGAATTTTGAGATAATTTATACCTAAAGATTGTGCATATTTATCACCAAGAAGAAGTGCGTTTAGCGGTTTTACAAGCAAAAACGCTGAAACAAGACCGATTATAGATCCGATTACAAGTACTGGAAAATATGCCCATGTAACTGCAGAAAAACTTCCATATGACCAATTTACGTAAGCTCTCATTGATTCATCAGAAGTAATCTGGAAAAGAATTGTTACAGCTGCTGATGAGATATATCCAATCATAATTCCAAGAATTAAAATTGTCAGATTACTTTCAATCTTTCTGGATGCGAGAATTAAGAGAAGAAGGATAATTCCAGAACCAGTTATAGCTGAAAGAGCCATCCCAAAAGCTCCTGTAAAAACCGTAGGTAGTGAAATAATACTGCTTCCCATTATCAGAATTGCAACTCCAAGTCCAGCTCCTGAACTTATCCCAAGAATCGATGGACCTGCAAGAGGATTTCTAAAGAGTGTCTGCATAAGAAGACCTGCAATAGATAAACAGGCACCGGCAAGTATTGCAGTTAACGCCTTTGGTAGACGCCAATTGTAAAAAATATTAATCCATGACTCCTTCGTTTCTATTCCAAAGATGATATTTATTATAGACTTTATTGGAATACTTACCGATCCAATAGTCATATCAAGTATAAACAGAACAAAAAGGATCAGAAGAATTACTGGAAAAAGAATTCTTGACCTTTTTCCAACTATTGAAATCTTCAATTTCACTCCAGTATGACATGTTTATAATAAGATAACTCATGATCTGGAACAATTTCTGGATGCATTATCTTTATCAGATCAAGAAGAATTACATCAGGTTCTACAATTCCAGTTTCCCAGTAGTCATTTCCTCCATACTCATTTATTTTTGCAATATAATTGTAAATAGTATCATTTTTAAAAGGAGCAAAGTGTGAATATCTTTCATCATCAGCAAGCATCTCCTCTTTATTCTCATATATTCCACAATTTATCCAATAATCTGCATTAGATGAAGTATTGTATACAGCCTCTGAATCAAGATTAATTGATCCTGTTGAGTTATCGTCTGCCCAAAGATAATTCCCACCGGCATCATCAAACATCTTTGCAGTATAACTCTTTCCACCAGGTACATACCACATACCCTGATAGTTTGAACCGGAAAGGACACTTGGTTTTACCAAAGCTTTTTTCGCTTTAGCAGAAGCTTCTTTGTATCTACCTTCAATTTCATTAAAGATCTTATCAGCTACATCTTCTTTATCATAAAAATATGCGAAGAATTTCATCCATTCAGCCCGACCAAGAGAGGTTTTTTCCATCCATTCACTAACTACAACCGGAGTGAGTCCAATCTCTTGTAATTTTTTAATTTCTGTTGATTCCTGATAGTAACTTACAAAAACTACTTCTGGATTTATATTTATCAGTTTTTCTGCATCAAGACCGGTTGTCATACTACTTGAATCCTGAGTTGATACTTCTGAAATTAAACCCTGATTGTATCTCTCTCTTATTATCGGAGTATTTACGTTATTCATTCCATTGACTGCTTTTATACTATTTGTTTCACCAATTCCCACTATATATGGTATATGTGTTGTTGAAAAGATTGCAACATTTTGCAAAGGGATTCTAATTACTGTTGTATCTGGATATCCGGCTGGAACTTCCCTTTCACGGTCTACTAATAAGTATTTGATATCATTAGACCCTACAGGATCAGTAAGTGTCAATACTTTGTAGCCATCATGATTTTCTATAGTAAAACCATCTGCATATTCAGGGCCTGTTATAGAAGTTTCTGTTGTTGTAATCTGATTATATTCAGTATTATTTGAACAATGTAAATATAATCCGATAATTACTATTATCAATAAGAATCCTATAAAAATAAAAACATGTCTTTTATATTCGTAAATTTTTTTGGTATACATAATTATTAATTGTATAGATATAAGATATAGATTATTATTGAAATTTACTATATGATAGATCCATCATATTTATAGTAAGGAAAAACAAATAATTAAATAAATGAAATTTTTGATTTAATACAAAAATTTGAATATTAGTGTAAAAGGTATGTTAAACATATTGGATTGATACACAAGAGGTGTTCAAATGAGATTATTAATATATTTTTATGAACAAAGTTATTACAAATTAGGATATTCCTATTCACAAAATAATCACTAAATAACCTTAAAAAATGATAGAAACTTCTTCAAGAATAGACGATATAAAGAGTAAACCCAAATCCAGTGTACATTATCCAATTCCTAACAGTCCTGTTACAATATCAATAACAAATCAGATATATCATATAAATGAACCAGGATTATCTCAAGATCTGAAACAGAAATATCAGTATGTCAGATCTATAATCATCAAAGAACTTAAGGATAAAAAGACACATGAAAGATTTCTTCTTAATTTTTCAAAAGAATTCAGTGCTCTGGCACATAATGCTCTACCAGATATCAAGGATGATGATGTTAAAGTTCTTGAATATTACATAAACCGTGATGCACGTGGATTTGGGAAAATTCAGGCATTATTTGATGATCCTAATATTGAGCAAATTGATATAGCTGATCCAGAAGAGATTTTAGTTGTTCACCATAAAAGTTATGGCCTGTTGACATGTCCACTTACCTTTAGCAAGAAGGGACTAATTCAACTGATGAAAAAACTGATCAATCGTGCGGATCATAAACCAGATATAAATTCTCTCCCCGAAAAAATAATCATAAGATCAGGTATATCTGTAAGGATTAATCCGGCAAAAGGTTTTGGACGAGGACCAATTTCAATTATTAAACCTTCATCAAAGATTTTATCAAAAAATAAAGTCGAAACTAGTGATGAAGAAGGAGTATCATATTCAATCTATCATGATCTGATAAATGTTAAAATAACAGCTGAAAAAAAACGAATGGCTACATATCGTGCTTCTTTTCTACCAGTTTCAAATGAAGAAAAGAAGTTGATAAAGGTTGCTAACAGTCAACAAATTAAATCAGGTCCATTTAGTAATGATGAATTCATCGTCTTTGCGAAGAAAGAATTTCCAAAGATTCCTAAAAAAAGACATCAACTACTTTATTCTGTTTACATTTTTGGGCAGGAAAAATTCAGATGGATGCGTGCCATATCTGAAGATCAAAAAGTCTTCCGGCTGTTATGCACGAATCCCGATAAACCAATTATTGTCTGGCATGAAAATGCTGATATGGGAGCGACAACCAACATAATTCCTACACGGGCGGATATTAACCGTTTTGCGGATTTTTTAATTAAAAATGGCGGACAGATCCCAAATCCAAAAATTAATTCCTACTTTTTACCATTTAAATCAGGAGAATTAATTTCTCTTATTAGAAAAGAAAAAAAAGATGGCTCATACTTCATAATTGATTATACAAGACCAACTGAACGTGAAAAACTCATTCATTGGAATGCAAATCAGGGAATTGAATCGGATGTTGTTGATCCACTAATTGATGAATTGCTTGATAGAATCTTCTCTGAAGAATATAATCTAACTTCTGACTTTGAAGAGGAAGAGGAGAAGGAGTTTTCTTTAGAAAAACAGGATGATTTAATCGATGAATCTACACAAATCGGGATTAACAAGTTCAAAGACCAGATGAAAAAACTGTTTTCTTCTGATTTATTAAAATCAAAGAAAGAAAAAGCACTAAAAGGCAAGGATGAAATTCCATATGAACCACCAACAGACGATAAACCAGAACCTTCAAATCTTCCTGCTGGATTTACTGTTGAAGATACGTACTGGCTGAACAGACCAAATTCTTATGTAATTATTGCACTTGATGAGAAGAGAGATAGACATTATCTTGTAATTGAACCTGAATTAAGTATACAAGAGATGATTGTTCTTGAAGAAACAAATGAAACCCTTCGTGATGTCTTAATATATGATGAGCCTACAGGAAAGGACAAAATGTTTCTTAAGTTTCCTGATGTTGCAAAAGTTGTCAGATCGTTTGATCCAAAAATAACACCTGAACGACTTTCTGTTCTCTATTATTATCTGCGACGAAATCTTAATGGATATGGTAAAATTGATTCTTTAATGTACGATGAATTCCTTGAAGATATCTCATGTAATGGTCACAGCTTGCCGGTTTATATTCACCACCGTCTATATGGCAGTATACCTACATCCATCTCTTTTGAAAGTGAGGAACTCAATAAATATGTACTTAAACTCTCACAAAAGGCAGATAAACAGATATCATTAACATCACCATTACTTGATGCATCACTTCCAAATGGCTCACGTGCACAAATAACATATTCGGATGTGGTTTCTACAAAAGGAAGTTCATTCACAATTCGAAAATTTAGATCTGATCCAATGACTCCTGCAACTCTGTTATCATTTGGGACATATGATAACCGGCTTTTAGCTCTAATATGGCTTGCTCTTGAAAATCGTCAAAGCCTTATTGTTGTTGGAGGAACTGCCAGTGGAAAGACTTCGGCAATGAATGCCTTTTCATTTTTTATTCCTCATCATTCGAAAATTGTTTCACTTGAAGATACAAGAGAGATTCAAATCCCACAAAAAAACTGGCTTCCAGTACAGACAAGAGCCACAAATGCTACAAGTGATCGTGGAAGTGTTGATCTCTTCGATCTTTTAAAAGCATCACTTCGTCAGCGTCCTGAATATATCATTGTCGGAGAAGTAAGAGGGAGTGAGGCACAAACTCTTTTCCAGGCTATGAACTCAGGTCACACAACACTTTCAACCCTTCATGCAGGAAATATCGAAGAAGCATTAAACCGACTTACAAATGAACCAATCAATGTTCCACCGGCAATGTTTGGTGCATTGAAGATTATGGTTATCCAGACCCTTCATTATCAGGAAGGGAGGATGGTAAGACGTTGTGACGCTGTGCATGAACTGCTTTTGGGAGACGGTGATAAAATAAAATGGAATACACTTTATGAATACAATCCTGAAGGAGATATTTTTACAAAAAAATATACCGAATCCAGTGTTTTAAAGAGCATTCAATATATGCATAACTGGAGCGATGATGAAATTACTTACCAATTAAATTTGCGATCAGAATTTTTGGCACGATTAAAAAAGAAAAGGATTTCAAATCCTGAAAGGTTGATGCTTATGATTACCGACCTTCGGAGGCTTGCTATATCATGATAAATCCGTTTCGAAAGATAACGCCTCAGATGGTTGAGGAATTGATGAAAGGCACCAATCTTCGAAGATCTATTCGTGCTGCTCACCTTCCATATACTCTATATACCTATTTTATGATGTTTTTAATATGCAGTGTTGTTTCTGTAATTACATGCATCATTCTTTCAATTTTAGTTTTAACAACAGGGATAGAATTAATCCCCGGTCTTTCTCCGGTTATGACTATTCTCATTTTAGTTATTATATTAGGTCCGGTTGTAATAGCCGGCATTTACACATATCCAGCAACTGTAGCTGCTGGCAGAAAAACCAGTATTGATCTTGATCTTCCCTATACTATCACCTATATGGAAGCTCTCTCTACTACTATGACATTGTACAATGTTATACGAAAGATCTATGAAGCAAATGATCTATTCAGCGAAGTGTCAAGAGAATTCGGACTGATTGTCCGGGATGTAGAAATATTTGGAGATGATCTCTATACTGCAATTAAAAACCTTCAAGGAGTTACTCCTTCAAAAAATCTTGAAGAATTTTTAAATGATCTTCTACTTCTTTCTAACAGTGGAGGAGATATTACAAACTTCCTCTCTTCAAGATCTGCATATTTCAGGGAAGCTGCAACACGAGAGATGGATAATGTGATGAAAACCGTTGAAATAATGGCAGAAGTTTATGTAACAGCCTTTGTTGCAGGTCCGATTACCATGATTATCATCATAGTTGCACAAAATCTTGGTGGTCAATCTGATCTTAATTCATATATGCCGATAATTATCATAGGATTAGCTCTTGGTTCTATTGGTATGATCTATATTCTTTATCTGATGCTTCCAACCATCAAGATGGATATAACAAAAAAAGTTGTTGACGATTCAGAATTTTCAGATGTTGCAACTGATAAGACGGACTATAATAAAATTGATAAAGCATTTTTAAAGAAAGTTGAAACACGACGTAAACGAATTAAACTTGAGAATTTTATAAGGAATCCAATAAAAGCATTTATTTCAAACTTTACCTATGCAATTGTACTTGGCGTGACACTTGGATCTATCTTTACTGTTTATTATTATCTTGGATATCTTAATCAAATTATTCCAGGTCTTTCAATAGAAGGTTTTTTGTCATTGCTCATTGTTATTTCTCTAACCCCTCTGTCTCTTGCATATGAAGGAAGAAATATGTTTGTCAATAGTGTGGAGAATCATACTCCGGAATTCCTCCGTCAACTTGTAGATATGAAAGATGTTGGTGTTACACTTCAATCAGCACTTGGGCTAATTTCACAATCAAAATTAGGAGTGCTTTCACAGGAACTTGTAATGACATCTGAAGATATCAAGCGAGGTTCAACAGCGGTTAATGCTCTTGTCCGAATGGAAGATCGAATCGGGCTTGTATCGGTAAAACGTGCAATTTCTCTTTTAGTTAAGGCAAGTGAAGTTACTGATTATATCAAAGATGTTTTGATCATTGCTATTAACGACTTTGAACATTATCTGAAACTTAAAAAGGACCGGTTTAATGTAGCAATTACATATGTGATGATTGTTTATCTTTCAGTGGGGATTTATATGTACACATCCTATTCATTAAATGTATCATTTATTTCATCATTTACAAATTTTGATGTTTCTTTTGACATAAGTTCAAATCTTACTGATATGTTTCGGATTGGTTTAGTGCTCAGTTTCTTTTCAGGACTTATGGCAGGTCAGTTATCATCTAACAGTGTATACGCCGGACTTAAACATGCAATTGTCCTTTCTTTTGCCTGTTTCCTTCTGTTTACATTCTTTATTCCAATGCAGATTGATATGACAACTGCAGCTGCTGCTGCTGCAAAAACAGCAGGAGTCTGATAAAGATGGATGATGCTGTTTCGCCAATAATTAGTGAAATGCTTCTGATAGCATTGGTTTTAATTATTGTCCCAACGGTTACAATAAGTTTGATGAATCAGTTACCGGAGGATAGAACACCGGTTGTTAATATTCAGATGGATTACAGTGATGGGAGTGTATCTTTGTATCATAAAGGTGGAGATTATATCCAAAAAGGAAATATTGAGATTCTTGTTAATGATAAACGATTAAAACCAGCTAACTTGACCTATAATAGTGATACACTTACATTTGATCTTGGTGATTCGGTTAAATTTGATATTGAGGGAAATAATGGTAAAAATATTGTCATTATGGTTGCAAAAGGAACTGTGGTTTTTCGGGGTGTTTGTTAATGAGTAATCAGAGAAAAGATGATGCTCTTGCACCAATTGTTGCATTTCTTCTGTTATTAATGATAGTAGTTTCGTTCATTTCACTTCTGAATGCATATTATATTCCATCATTAAAGCAACAGGCAGAAGTTGAGCATCTTAATGAGGTTGAAGAATCTTTTCAATTAATTAGTGGAGATATTCTACGACTGATCAGTATAAATCAGGATTCTATGCTTCAGGAACGGATACCACTTGGTGGAGGCGATGTTATGTTTTCACCGGTCAAATCATCAGGAACCATACAGATAGATGAAAACAGCCTGTATACTCTTGTTTATAAGTCAGGATCAGATACTAATTATAAAGCTCTGTTTAAATCTAATATTACAAATATAACATATCATCCAATCGGAAATTTTTGGATAAATCAGGGGTATTTTTGGAAAAATGGAACTGTTAACATAACAAAAGGGAGTAAGAGCACATGGTTAGAATATATCGATAAAAAAGCCGCTGATAATGAGACAAAAATGCTTTTTAAAGCTCTCCTCCCTGATTTTTCAGAGAATTTAACGGGAAATTTTTCAATCACAGCATATAATTTAACAAAAGGAGATAACTCATTTAAAAGTGGAAATGGTATTGAAACACTTACCTTTAAATTGATAGCAGATGAAAGTTTTTCGGTTGATAACGTTACAAAAATATCCATCGTTAATACATTACCAGGAGGATCATCAATTCTGGATGAGGAGATTAATAAACTAATAAAATCCAGAGGAGGAACCAGCAACGAAATAGGGTATGAAAAACCTGTAAATATTACAGTTATTCCATATAGTCTTGAGGTTAACCTGAAATGAGATCATCAGTTATTATTCTTTTTTTAATATTGGGATTAATCTCTGCCGGATGTGTCGAGATCCCAAGTTCATCTAATACAACAGCAGAATCTGATTATCCAGACCTTGAAGAAGAGTTTGAAGATATTAATGTGACCGAAATTCCGACAATAATACCAACACCAACTCCGATTCCAATTCCTACATCGTTTGTTGAAGTTTTAGATAATACCAAATCACCAGATTATCACGCTGCCGACCGGAAATCAATATTTTTCCAGAATAATAGTAACTCTGAAAAATCATATGATCAATATCTATTCTATCGTGAGAATGGAATTGAACTGAATACTGTTACAAAAAATCGTCAGGTGGTGATCCAAAAATCTCCATGGTATATCAGATATTTTGTTGATGCAAGTCATCGACCAACTATTTCATGGGCAGAGATAATGGTTACTGATCCTTTTGAAAATATTATAGATACAGGCGGTTATAATCGAAAATATACCAATTCCACTCCGCAAACTATGAAATTTTATCAAGAAGGGCTTTTTTACATCAAACTTGAAGGAGAATATGCTAAATTGAATCTTGAGATTTACTCAGCTGATGCAAATGCATCCATTGAAACGGTAGATAATTCGCCAAATCATGATTATGATGAATTTGATGAAGAGGAGTATTATTTTAACCCACAAGTCGGAAGGGTTGTTCCAAAATAATTTTTTTTCGAAGATCAGTCCACATTCCGAAGACATTTAGTTAAAATCCTAAATCTTCAGGTTCTATAGGTTACAGAGTTATTACAATTTCCTCCCCACT